>DOYA01000154.1 GCA_003518755.1 Clostridiales bacterium
CTGTAACTCATACAAGAGATATACCTCCCGATAAAATAAAAAAACCATATATTCTTATTCAAGCTGGAAGTTCATTAGCAGAGCCAATAGGATATCTAACTGATGATAGTGGAGACAATATTTCTGAAAAAAATCCAAAGTATTGTGAATTAACAGCATTATACTGGATTTGGAAAAATGATAAGACTAGCAATATAGTTGGAATGACACATTATAGAAGATTTTTCTACATTTATAATTTGTTTTCAAATACAAAAAGGATGTTGAATCAAAACGATATACTGAAATACTTAGATGAATACGATATTATCCTACCAGATAAACAACATTTTGGTCCATATACAGTGAAAAAACAGTTTGCAGAAGCACATGGAGCACATAAAGAAGATAAAGAAGAAGATAAAACAAATCTAATGAAATGTAGAGAAATTATTAATAAAATATGTCCGAAATATACAAGTAGTTTTGATGAAGTTATGGAACAGCACTCCTTATATTGCTACAATATGTTTATTACGCGTAAAGGAATATTTGATCAATATATGTCTTGGCTATTTGGTATTTTAGATAAAGCCGAAGAAATTATAGATTTATCAATCTATGATGATTTACCACTAAATGAGAAAAATTATCAATATAGAGTTTATGGTTTCTTAGCAGAAAGACTGTTTAATGTTTGGCTATGTAAAAATTCACAGCTAAAACGCAAAGAAGTAATGGTATTAACCAGTAAAAAAAATGAAGTTACTGGAGTATGGGAAGATGAAAAAATAAATCGAAGAGATTATATAGGAAGAATGAAAAGAAAATATTATAGCACAGATACTATTCAAAAAGGTAGTAGTTTTGTAACAACAACTACACAAAGGAGAGAAGCACTTATAGAGGGTTTAATAACTCCAAATAGCCCAAGACTGTCAAATGATTCAATTGATGGAGAATATACTACTAAAACTAGGGCAAACGTAGAAAATAGAGGAAGAGAAGAATAAATCTAGTATGGAATTTGAGACAGTTCTCTTTTACAACATAATAGTTATTTTTTAGTAAAAATAAACATTTTCTACTTTATTTAAAACTTGAGGTTCCAAATTGGAACCTCAAGTTTTATATTAAACAGAAATTTATTTTAAGCAGAATCTAACAATTTCTGCTTTTTTTCGTTTTTTAGTAAATAATATTGACAGCAATACAAAAAGATGATATATTATAACTTGAAAAGTAATAATATATTAAAGGAGATTTGCTGTTGAAAATCATCAAAGGAAAAACATATATAAAAGATTATAAAAAAAAATAGTATACAAACATCTAGGAAAAATAGATAATCAACATTATGGTGAAGGATAGAAAGGGGGAGTCAAAATGTTAGGATTTGGAAAATATTTAAAAGAATATTTAGAATTTAATAACTTATCACAAACAGAGTTTGCTAGTAGATTAGGTATTACACAAAAACACATGAATGAAATTTTAAATGGAAAAATGTCAATTACTCTAGAAAGAGCAGCTCAAATATATCATCTTACAGGTATACCTATAGATTTTATTATAAATGCTGAAAATAGAAAAATGGTAACAGAATATTTATTTAAAAAATATGGTGATGAAAAAAATATTCAAAACACAATAAAAAAGCAATTTTTTATAAGTGAATTAGCAAAAAGAAGATGGATTGATTTTAAAGATTCAACTAATGCGATTCAAAATTATATGGATTTAATAGATTTTTTAAAGGTAACAGATTTAGAAGCTTTAAATATGGTACAAGAAAAAACTTTATTCAAAAAAACAGGAGAAGATATAAATAAAATAAGTTTATGGATTGCAAGATGTGATGAACTTGCCAAAAGCCAAGTTGTAAAAGAATATATTCCTGTTGCTTTCAATTTTTTAATAGAAGATTTGAAAAAAGAAGCATATTTAAATTATTCTATAGAAAATGTACAAAATATATTAAATAATTATGGAATATACTTTGTCGTAGAAAAAGCTTTAACAGGTTCAAAAATAAGAGGATGCATTAAAGTAAAAGGAAAAAATCCTGCGATATATTTAACTAAAAACTATGTAGGAAAAGATTCTTTCTTTTTTGAGCTTTATCATGAATTAGGACATTGTAAGAGCGATTATAACGAAGCAAAAAATAAAGTTATTATAGAGGGAAATGAAAAGCAGGAACAAAGAGCAGATAAATTTGCATTAAATACTATGATTCCAGAAAAGGTATGGAATAATATACAAAAAGATTATAGTGAAAATAGTTTATTAAAAATTTCAGAAGAAAATAAAATTCCAATGAGCTTTATTGTTGGTAGACTTGCTAAAATGAAAATGATTAACTATAAATCTGAAATATATAATAAATATAAAGAGCGATAATTGTAAAGTATCAAAAATTATAAGCGAACTGAAAGAGATGCGGTTCCAATATGGAACCGCAATGTTTTTAACTATTCTATTTTCAGCTTTTAAATTACATCAATTAAAATAATTGTTTTATACTATAAAAGAATTAAATAAACAAGCAGAAACTAACCACTTCTGCTTTTTTTCTTTATTGATTAATTTTTGAAAAATTATTGAAATTTCTCCGTAAATATTCTATAATAAAGTGTAGTTGAAAACAATTGTTTATAAATATGCTATATAAATAAAAAAAGTACTAATAGTTATAATAAAAAATGTTAAATTAGAGGTAGTAAAAAGTGTTTAATTATTTAATGATTTATGCAGTTGAGCTAATATGTATAGCACTTATATGGATTATAGGTACAATTATATTTTTAACAAAACATAAAAAAGGTATTGCAAAGTTTTTGGGAATTAGTTTTGCTGTCTTTTTGATAGTATTTATAGTTTCATTTATATTTGAAAGACCACAAATGGATTTGAAAGAAATTGAAAACATAGAAGTTAAAACTCAAGTTAATATCAAAAAGCCGAAAATCCATTATCATTTTCAAGATGTAACAGATAAAGTGAGAATTAATAACAACATAGATTTAAACACAATTGGCGAATATAAAGTAGAATTTGTTTTAGATACATTTTTAGGAAAATACTCTGTTGAGGATAAAGTAAAAGTAGAAGATACTACTCCACCAGAAATAAAATTAGAAGGAGAAGAAGAATATAAACAATCATATTCTAAAGAATATCAAGAACCAGGATATACAGCTATAGATGCATATGAAGGGGAAATCAAAGATAAAATAGAAATTATAAAAGAAGAAATAAATGAAAATGAATACAACATCAAGTATGTAGTCCAAGATTTATCAGGAAATAAAACAGAGAAAATAAGACATGTTATAATTATTGATGATGTTCCTCCAAAAATAACTTTAAATGGAAGTTCTCATATTTATATAAAACAAAATGAGAATTATAATGAAAGTGGTGCAAAAGCAATAGATGAAAAAGATGGAGATTTAACTGAAAAAATAGAAATTATAGGCGAAGTTAATTCTTCAAAAATAGGAGAGTACACAATAACTTATAAAGTATCAGATACAAAAGGAAATGAAGCGATTGCTACAAGAAGAGTTACTGTTTCAAGTGCTGAAACAATTATTGCACAAAATGGAGAAAATGGGGAAAAGGGTGTTATTTATTTAACATTTGATGATGGTCCTACCACTTCATCTACACCAAGAATACTTGATATTTTAAAAGAAAAAAATGTAAAAGCAACATTTTTTATATTAAATTATGATCAAGAAGGAGAGAGGTTAGTTAAAAGAGAGTATGCAGAAGGCCATACAGTTGCAATTCACGGATATTCCCATAAGTATGATCAAATTTATCAATCTGTAGATACTTATATGAATAATCTTACAAAATTACAAGATAAAATACAACAAAGCATAGGCTATAAAGCAACAATAACAAGATTTCCAGGAGGTAGTTCTAATACTGTTAGTAGAAGATATTGCCAAGGAATTATGACTACACTTTCCAAAGAAGTTGTAAATAGAGGATTTACATATTTTGATTGGAATGTAAACTCTGGTGATGCAGATACTGCAAAAACATCAGATGCAGTATATAATAATGTTGTTAAAGGTTTGAGTAAATCAAGAGCAAATGTAGTTTTAATGCATGACTTTAGTAACAATACAAAAACAATTAATGCTTTAGCAAACATTATTGATTATGGGTATGCTAATGGATATGTTTTTAAACCAATTACAAAAGATACACAAATGGTAACACATAAACCAAATAATTAAGTTTTAATGTAAAAGGGGAAAATGTATGAGTAAAAGAAGAATAAATTATTATAAATTAATAACAGCCTGTGTAGTATTAATTGCAATTATTTTTTTTATTGGTTTTGGAATAAGCAAAATAATTAATAAAGTGTCAAAACAAGATGCTTCTGAAACAAGTAGTAATGTCGAAACAATTCCAGAAGACATAACAATAAATTTTGCAGCAATAGGTGACGTAATGTGCCATAATACAAATTATCAAACAGCATATAATTCCACTACAAAATCATATGATTTTACTCCAGCATTTGTAAATGTAAGAAAATATACTGAAAAAGCAGATATAGCAATTGGAAATTTAGAGACTACTCTTACAGGAAAAGAAGTTGGTTATTCAGGTTATCCAACCTTTAATTCGCCAGAAGAATTAGGGGTAGCTTTAAAAGATATAGGAGTTGATGTAGTTTCAACTGCTAATAATCACTGTATGGATAAAGGTTCAAAAGGTATAGTAAATACATTAGACAATTTAGATAGAATAGGTATTAGCCATACTGGAACAAATAGAACAAAAGAAGAGCAAGACACAATTTTGGTAAAGGATGTAAATGGAATGAAAATAGCTTTTATTGCATTTACATATGGTACAAATGGTATTAACATTCCAAGTGGAAAAGAATATATGGTTAATTTAATTGATAATGATTTTATTTTAGAACAAATAGAACTGGCTAAACAACAAAAGCCTGATTTAATATGTGCAAGTATGCACTGGGGTATAGAATATGCTCAAAAACAAAATAAAGAGCAAGAACAATTAGCAGATTTATTATTTCAAAATGGTGTTGATATAATAATTGGGAACCATGCTCATGTAATTGAGCCTATGGAAAAAAGGACAATCACTCTTAATGATGGAACTGAAAAAGATGTATTTGTTGTATATGCTCTAGGTAATTTTATTTCTGCACAAGTTAAAGAGCATACAAGAAGTACTGCAATACTAGATATGAAAATAACAAAAAAAGGTGAAACAGGAAAAATATCTATTGATAGTGTAGATTATGTTCCAGTATATTGTTATGATAGAGGAAAAGGTGTTCAAAATAGATATGTCTTATTAGATGTTAGACAAGAAATGCAAGACTTTGAAGATGGTAAAGGCAATATTAGTCAAAATTTATATAATACATTAAAATTAGAATTACAAAACACTGAAAAAGTACTTGGAGAACCAATCAAATAAATGATATACAGTTATTAAAATATAAGGAATAAAAATGAAGAAAATAAAAGAAAAAATAATTAGCTTTTTTAAATGGATTAAAGATGAATGTAAAGATTATAGAACATTTTTGATTTTTTTATGTGTAATGTTTATTGTTCATACTCCAATTTGGGGTGGAATTGTACTTTATAGAGTTTTTAAATTAAAATGGGGATTAGCAATGGCAACTACAATGTCTCTTTTTTGGATAGGACCTTTTACACCATTTTTTCCAATATGTATAGGATTAACATTTGCAATTAAAAGGGTAATGCAAAAAAGTTCAAAAAAGGACCGGGTCCTAAATTGAAATTTAACAGGAGGCAAAATGTTTAAACTAGTTTCAAGTTACAAGCCAACTGGTGACCAACCAGAAGCAATTGAATATTTAAGTAATGGTATAAAGTCTGGAAAAAAATTTCAGACTTTATTAGGAGTAACTCGGAAGTGGAAAAACATTTACCATGGCAAATATAATAAACAAAGTACAAAGACCAACTCTTGTTTTAGCCCATAATAAAACTTTAGCTGGACAGTTGTATTCAGAATTCAAAGAGTTTTTTCCAGAGAACCGAGTAGAGTATTTTGTATCTTATTATGATTATTATCAACCAGAAAGCTATATAGCTCAATCTGATACTTATATTGAAAAAGATGCATCAATCAATGATGAAATAGATAAATTACGTCATTCTGCAACTTTATCTTTATTTGAAACTAGAGATGTAATAGTTGTTGCATCTGTCAGTTGTATCTATGGTTTGGGTGACCCTATAGATTACCAAGAGATGATGATGTCTTTAAGACCTGGGCAAAATGTATCTCGTGATAGAGTTATGAAAAAACTAGTTTCAATGCAGTATTCAAGAAATGAAATAGATTTTAAAAGAGGAACATTTAGAGCTAAAGGTGATATTTTAGAAATTTATCCATCATCTACAAGTGAAGCAGCCTTAAGGATTGAATTTTGGGGAGATGAAATAGAAAAAATTTCAGAAATTAATCCATTAACAGGAAAATCTATTGGAACAAGAAGTCATGTATTAGTGCCACCTGCATCTCAATATGTAACATCAAAAGATAAATTAGATAAAGCGATTATAACAATAGAACAAGAATTAGAGGAAAGAATTAAATATTTTAAAGAGCAAAATAAATTGATAGAAGCACAACGTATAGAAGAAAGAACCAATTTTGATATAGAAATGATGAAAGAAACCGGATTTTGCCAAGGAATAGAAAATTATTCGAGACATTTATCAGGAAGAGAGCCAGGTTCTCCACCATATACACTTTTTGACTATTTCCCAAAAGATTTTTTACTTTTAATAGATGAATCACATGCAACTATTCCACAAGTTAGAGCAATGTATAATGGGGATAAATCTAGAAAAGATTCTTTAGTAAGTTATGGTTTTAGGTTACCATCAGCTTATGATAATAGACCTCTTAAATTTAATGAATTTGAGCAAAGAATAAATCAAGTTGTATTTGTAAGTGCAACACCGGCTGATTATGAAAAAGAGCACGCAAAAGATAATGTTGTTGAACAAATTATAAGACCAACAGGACTGTTAGATCCAAAAATTGAAGTTAAGCCAGTTACAAATCAAGTGGATGACTTAATAGAGCAAATTAGAATTAGAGCAGAAAAGAACGAGAGGGTTTTAGTTACAACATTAACCAAAAAACAAGCAGAAGATTTAACTTCATATTTAAAAAGTCTAGATATAAAAGTAAATTATATGCATTCTGACACAAAAGCTCTAGAAAGAATGGAAATAATAAGAAATTTAAGACTTGGAGAATTTGATGTTTTAGTTGGAATAAACCTTTTAAGAGAAGGTTTAGATATTCCAGAAGTATCATTAGTTGCAATTTTAGATGCCGACAAAGAAGGATTTTTACGTTCAGAAAGATCTTTAATACAAACAATAGGAAGAGCAGCAAGAAACACAGATGGAACAGTTATAATGTATGCAGATGAATTAACAGAATCAATGGAAAAAGCAATTACAGAAACAAACAGAAGACGTAAAATTCAGATGGAATATAATGAAAAAAATGGAATAACACCAAAAACTATTCAAAAATCAGTAAGAGACTCAATAAAAGCAGTACAAGTAGAAGATATAGAGGTTGAATTTAAAGACAACAAAGATGAAGATATAAAAGAAACAATAAATAGATTAACAGACAAAATGTTAGAGCATGCTAGCAAAATGGAATTCGAGCAAGCAGCAGAGTTAAGAGATAAAATAAAAGAACTTGAAAAGTTGTCAATGGGGACGGACCTTTTTGACAACCAGTAAAAAAATTGATTTTCGACAAGTTTTGACAAATTTTTGAAAAAAAAACATGGTATAATGAATAAGTATTATATCATGTTTTTTTTCAAAAATAAAAAAGGAGTTAATAATGTCAAGACAAGCAAGAAGTGATCTTAAAACCAATTTATTTCATATTATGGTTCAAGGAATTAATAAAAGTTATATATTTAATGATTCAATTGATATAAAATATTATATAAAACTGTTATACGAGCTTAATAATCAACACAATATACAAATAATAGCTTATTGTGTAATGAATAATCATACTCATATTTTAATTAAAAGTGAAAATATTGATGAAATGAGTAAATTTATGAAAAGAGTAAATGTTAAATTTAGTAGATATTATAATAAGAAGCATAATAGAGTTGGATATGTTTTTAGAGATAGATTTAAGTCTCAAGGAATATATTCTGAAAAACATATGTATAATTGTATAAGATATATATATGAGAACCCTGTTAAGGCTGGTATATGTAAGAGCCCCAACGAATATCCGTATTCTAATTATAATAAAAAAATTGATATCTATAATAATGAAGATTGTATGTCGTTTATAGATACGGAAGAGGATACTAATATGTGTTGTGAGTTTATGTTAAAAGAAATACTTAAAAAGAATAATATTGATTTAATTGAGTTAAAGAATAATAAAGATTTATTACGCAATATAGTGAAAATAATGATAAAACAGTATAAATATTCATTAAGAAACATATCAGAAAAATTAGGGATAGGAAGAGAAACAATTAGAAAACTTAACGTAAAATAGAGAAAAGTTGTCAAAAAGGTCCGTCCCCATTGACAACTTTTTCAATAATTTCCCACACATCATCTGAATATATTTTCTTTTCAGAAGAGAATGGAAGCATTATATTATCCATTAAAGGATTAAGTTCTTTTTGCAAAGATTCACATGTTGGAATAACTTTAGTTGGAGCAATTTTATCTGCTTTATTTGCAAGTATTAAAAATGGTTTATTACTTGAAATTATATAATTATACATAAGTCTGTCATTTTCAGTAGGAGAGTGCCTTATATCTATTAAAAAGATAATTAATGAAATCTTTTTGCTATTAAACAAATATTGCTCTATAAAGCTACCAACTTTTTCTTGTTCTTGTTTTGACATTTTGCTATATCCATAACCTGGTAAATCAACAAAATAAAACTTTTCATCAATATTATAAAAATTAATTTGTCTAGTTTTACCGAGGCTCTGAACTTGTACGAGCCAATTTTTTTCTATTAATCATAGTATTAATAAAACTTGATTTTCCAACATTAGATTTTCCAACTAAAACAATTTCAGGTAAATCGTTTTTTGGGTATTGTTTTGGATTCACTGCTGAAATCTCAAATTTTGGGTTTTTAACAATCACGGCAAAAATCTCCTTAACATAATATTTGCAAAAAAGGACCGTCCCCAAATGAAAAAATTTGCAAAAAAGGACCGTCCCCAATTGTAAATTATCTTTCAATTTGTTCTAGTCCGCCCATGTATGGACGAAGAACCTCTGGTACCGTAATACTTCCATCTTCATTATAATTGTTTTCAAGAACTGCAATCAAACCTCTTGGAGAGGCAACAACAGTGTTATTTAAAGTGTGTGGGAAATAATTTCCATTTTCACCTTTTACACGAATTCCAAGTCTTCTAGATTGTGCATCTCCTAAAGTTGAACAACTGCATACTTCAAAATATTTTTTCTGTCTTGGACTCCAAGCTTCAATATCACAAGATTTTACTTTTAAGTCAGCTAAATCTCCAGAACAGCAATCTAACTGTCTTACAGGGACATTCCAACTTCTAAATAAATCTACGCTTAATTTCCACATTTTATTATACCAATTCATAGATTCTTCAGGCTCACATATAACAATCATTTCCTGCTTTTCAAATTGATGAACACGATATAATCCTCTTTCTTCTAAACCATGAGAACCTATTTCTTTCCTAAAACATGGGGAATATGAAGTCATATTAATAGGAAGCTCATTCTTTTTTATTATTTGATCTTTAAATTTTCCTATCATAGAATGCTCTGAAGTTCCAATTAAATATAAATCTTCATTTTCGATTTTATACATCATAGCATCCATTTCTTCAAAACTCATAACACCTGTTACAACATCTGAACGAATCATAAAAGGAGGGATTGCATAAGTGAAACCATTATTAATCATATAATCTCTGGCATATGCGAGCATTGCTTCATGAAGCCTAGCAATATCTCCAATTAAATAATAAAAACCAACTCCACTTGTTCTTCCAGCAGATTCTTTATCTAAACCATTAAATTGTGCAATGATATCTGCATGATGAGGTATTTCATAATCTGGAACTATGGGTTCACCAAATCTTTGCACTTCAACATTTTGGCTATCATCTTTTCCAATAGGTACAGATTCATGCATAATATTTGGAATTCTCATCATTCTTTTCTTTATTTCTTCTGAAAGCTCATCTTCTAATTTTTCATTTTCAACTAATTGGTTATTAATTTCTTCAACCTTTGTCTTAATTTCTTCGGCTTTTTCTTTTTCTCCATTTTTCATAAAGGATCCAATTTGATTACTTAAATTTTTCCTTGTCTGTCTAAGATTATCACCATTTAGTTTAGAAGCACGATATTTTTTATCTAAATCAATTACTTCATCAACTAGTACTAGTTTTTCATCTTGAAATTTTTTCTTGATGTTTTCTTTTACAACATCTGGATTTTCTCTTAAAAATTTAATGTCTATCATAATTTTCCTCCTCTACAAAAATTTTATATGTATTATATAATAAATTTCTCTAGATATCAAGGAAAATTGGAAAATATATTGAAAAAAAATCTGTCATTGTTTTTTCATTTTTGGTTTTGAGATTAGAGAAGCAATGTATCCGAAAAATACAGCTGCAGAAATTCCACCAGCACTTGCTTTTAAGCCACCTGTAAAAGCTCCTAAAATACCATTTTCTTTAACAGATTCAATAGCGCCTTTTGCTAAATTATTGCCAAATCCTAAGAGTGGAACAGTTGCTCCACAGCCTGCAAAATCAACTAAATACTTATATAACCCCAAACCACCTAAAATAGTGCCTAAAGTAACAAAAGTTACTAGGATTCTTGCTGGGGTTAATTTGGTTTTATCAATTAAAATTTGTCCAATAACACATATTAAGCCACCTACTATAAAAGCTTTAAATAACATCATATAATCAAAATTTTGCCAAAATTCCATTTTTTATCCTTTCAACTTTACACTTCAATAGAAATTGCTTGTGCAATTCCAGGAATAGATTCCCCTTGCTGTGCACTCATAGAATTCATTAAAGCACCTGTAGCGATTAGTAATACTTTTTTTAAATTTTTCTTTTTTAATTCATTATATAAATATCCTGAAAAAACACTTGCTATACAACCACATCCACTTCCACCTGAATGTGTATCTTGTTTATTTTTTTCAAATATTAATGCTCCACAATCATTATAAACAGATTTAATATTAAAGCCAGATTTGTCTGCTAAATCTATAAGAATATCTTTTCCAATTAATCCCAAATCTCCTGTGATAATTGCATCATAATATGATGGGGTTCTATCTGTATCTGAAAAGTGGGTAAGAAGTGTATCTAAAGCAGCTGGAGCCATTGCAGCTCCCATATTATTTGCATCTTTAATACCCATATCAACAATTTTTCCGAGATGTAATATGAGTAATAAAGGGGCCATTCCCATCTTTGGAAAGAATTAATGCTCCAGATGCAGTTACTGTCCAT
The DNA here is from genome assembly GCA_003518755.1 of Clostridiales bacterium. Taxonomy (GTDB): domain Bacteria; phylum Bacillota; class Clostridia; order TANB77; family CAG-508; genus CAG-269. The sequence goes on from DOYA01000154.1 coordinate 11,588, forward strand.
TGTGCAGTTGGAGGTCTTTGATTACCTAATTCCAATGGGAATCTAAATTGTCTTTCTGCACTACAGAAATGACTTGATGCACAGCAAATAGCATAATTAATACCATTTTCTATAAAAACTGATGCTAATTGCATTGCTTCAACAAAGGTTGAACAAGCACCAAAAATACCATAGAAAGGGACATTTAATTCTCTTAAACCAAATGTTGATGATATACATTGATTTATCAAGTCTCCAGCAAAACAATATTCTATTTTCTCAGTAGGAATTCCAGATTTTGCAATTAAAGTATTAACAGTTTCTTTAACAATTTTACTTTCTGCTTTTTCCCAGCTTTTTTCTCCCCACATTTCATCTTCTAAGCATTTATCAAAATACTTTGCCAGTGGTCCATCTGCTTCTTTAGGACCAACTATTGCGGCTGTGTTTAGAATTGTAGGGGGATTGTCAAATTTGATTGTTTGTTTACCTAATTTTTGCATTTTTATTACTCCTTTTACAAATTTTACTTATTGTATAGAATTTAAAAATAACATGTATCAATTTTAAATAAAGCATTAAACTAAAATAGCTTGAGTATTAAATATAAAATATACTAGAC
>DOYA01000021.1:0-1850 GCA_003518755.1 Clostridiales bacterium
CCAGGCTTAGGAACATTAACATCATTTTTATTAGAAAAAGCAAAAAAAGTAATATGTATTGAATTAGATAAAAAAATGATCAAAATTTTAAATGACAGATTTATTGCATATAATAATATAGAACTTATTAATGCAGATGTATTACGAATAGATTTAAAAGAAATTATAAAACAAGAAAAAGAGAATAATGAAATAAAAAATGTTAAAATTGTAGCTAATTTACCATATTATATTACTACACCAATTATAATGAAACTAATAGAAGATAAATTAGATGTAGATAGTATTACAGTAATGATTCAAAAAGAAGTTGCACAAAGACTTATAGAAATTCCAAGTGGTAAAAATACAGGAGCAATAACTTATACAGTTTTTTATTATTGTGAAGGAAAAAAAATTAGAGATGTTGAAAACACATCATTTATACCAATGCCAGAGGTTACATCTCAAGTTATTAATTTAAAACCAAGAAAAGAGCCTTTTGTAAAAGTTGATAATGAAAAAGTATTTTTCAATATTATAAAAAGTGGATTTTTACAAAGGAGAAAAACTTTGCTAAATGCATTAATAAATTCAGGAGTATTTTTAAATAAAGAAGAAGGAATACTTATTCTAAAACAAATAGGTCTAAATGAAAATATTAGAGCAGAAAACTTACGAATAGAAGATTATGCTAATTTAGCTAATTTATTTTGTAAAAAGTATTCCAAAAAGCCTAAAAATGTGGTATAATGTTTAAGATAATTAATAGGGAGGGCTTTATGAATCAAATTCTTGTTACAGAAAAATTATATGTAACTCCAGAATTAAAAAGAAAAAAGAAGATTTATAAATTTAATTTTATTATTTCTGTTATATTGATAATTGTATTATTTTCTTTTTATGCTTATGCTGAATATGATAGAAACAAGAATGAAGACATTTCTCAAGATATTCTTGAAGGAATGGTTGTAGGAGAAGATAATACTACAATAGATGTAAATGATGATGTTTGGATTATAGCATTAGATGGGGGAGAAGATAGAGCAAATTTATATTCTTCAAAAAAGGTTAATGAACAAACTAATACTAATAATAATCAACAACAAGAAAGAAATGAAGGACACACACAAGTTACAAATACTAGATTAACAGGTACATATACTGCTTCAAATGGAAAAACATATTCGACAGTAGGATCAATTAGTATTCCATCAATAAATGTCAATTACCCAATTCTTTCTGATACATCAGATGCATTATTAAAAATATCAGTATGTAAATTCTGGGGATGTGACCCAAATCAAGTTGGAAATTTATGCATAGCAGGGCATAATTATAGAAATAAAAAGTTTTTTAGTAAGGCAATAAACCTTGTTGTAGGAGATATAATCGAAATTACAGACTTAAATGATCAAACTGTTCAATATTCAGTTTATGATAAATACACAGTTGACCCAAATGATGTTAGCTGTACAAGTCAGTTGACAAATGGGAAAAAAATAGTAACACTTATTACTTGTACAAATGATAGTCAACAAAGAGTAGTTATTAAAGCAGAAGCAATATAAAAATATGTTAATTTGGGACCGGGTACTTTTTTTACATCAATGTAAATAACTAATCCTGTTTAACCGCATATCATCTTTTAAAATCCTATGGTACCCCCTTTAGGGATACCCACCATACGGATTTTAAAAAACGATATGCTGACGCGGATTAGTTATTTTTTAATTAAAGAAAGACCTGTCCCCAAATGAAAATATTTACAAAAAAGGACCGTCCCCAAATGAAAAAAGTGCTATATACCAATTAGTTCTTTTTATTCTTTAATAAATATACTAAATCATTTAAAACATTTATTCCATTTC
>DOYA01000021.1:2006-2969 GCA_003518755.1 Clostridiales bacterium
GCTGAATGTCCACTTAAATCCCTTAGTAATCTAATGCTTCTATACATCAGATTTCCTTTTCCTTCTTCAACTAAACCTAAAAACTGGCTTGATATACCTATTTTCTTGGCTAAGTCAGATTTGTTTAATTTCAATTCATTTTCTCGAATATATTTAATGCGTTTTCCTCTATCAATTTGTTCTTGTTTTTCTAATGAAATATCAAATTTTTTATTCATCTTTAATCATATTCCTTTCTAAGGCACAAATTAGGTTGGAAAAGAATTAAATTTTTCAATCTTTATTCATTTCCAAATTAAATTATAGATAGAATACAATATGAAAAACACAAATCAATAAGAAAATTGACTGTGTACTTCTGGTAAAAAATAGGATTATATGGTATATTTGAGTTGATAAAAGAATAAATGGCTTTTAAAGACCATAGCTTAAATTAATAGAAGGGAATGTAATATATGAATATAAATCCTATGAAAGTATTAATAATTGAAGATGATGTAGATGATTGTAATGCGCTAAAAAGGAGTGTAGAAGAAAGAGATGATATTGAAATAGTTGGAATAACAGATTCAGATGTTGAAGCTTTACAATTAGTTAAAGTGAAACATCCTGAAGGAATTATTTTAGATTTAGAATTAAATGGAAGTTCATCTGGAAGTACAGATTCTTTAGACTTTTTAGACAAACTAAAAGAATTAAACCTAAAATACAGTCCTATAATAATAGTAACAACACATATTAATTCAAAAAGAACTTATGAAGTACTTCATAGAAAAGGAGTTGAGATTATCTTATATAAAGATCATCCAAAATATTCTCCGAATCATGTATTAAATAATTTAATAACATTAAGAAATACTACATCTGATAAAACAGATAATATTCAAGAAAAAATGGAAAATGAAGAAGAAAAAATATTGAATATAATTGATGCTGAGCTTAATTTAGTAGGAATAGCACCAA
>DOYA01000124.1:0-3762 GCA_003518755.1 Clostridiales bacterium
TTATTTATATTATTATCATCTAAAATTTTGTTAACTTGTAATAAAAACTGTATATCTTCAATGGTAGTTTTACTGTTTTTAATATAATTACTTTGACAAATATTATTCACAATTGTAATAAGATTAGGTAGATTATCTTCATCCAAATCTTCTTTTGTAATAATAATATCACATAAATTATATTTATCTTTTATCATTAAAGTAATATCCTTGTCTTCTGTTATTTTAACATTATTTATGATCGTTATTTTAGGATATTTAATAAATAGTCTAAATTGCTCAATTACATCTTTTATTTCATCTGGTTTTATTTCTGGATATTCTTTTATAATAGATTTTACTAAAAATACGTAAAAATTAGAAATTAATAATAATACATCATAAATTGTTGAACTATCATTAAGAGATGTAGTTATAATGTTTTTAACTTTGTTTTCTTCATAATCCATGTATATTTGTTTAAGCTCTAAAATCTGTGTATTAACATTAATATTTATTTTTTCAAGTCTGTTATTGTTTTTACTAAAAATCTTCCTAAATAAACTTTTATGATTTTCCATTCTGCTTAATCTTTTGTTAACTTTAAATAGCTTAGCCTCAAGCTTCTTTATTTGCTTTAGTTTTTGTTCACAAATAACTTTAAACTTTTCTTTAGATTTAAATATTTCTAAAACATCATTAAATATGTATTTATATTTTAAATAATTTTTAAATTCATATAGACTTTCATTTAATCTAATAATATTTTTATTAATTTCTTGAATTTTCTCTTTATCAAATTCTTCTAAATCTTTACCTATAATTTTCTTATAATTTTTCTTGATACTTGATTCTTCAAAATCTTTTGGAACTATTTCATTATTTAAAAATTTGTCAATAATTAAAGCAGTATCTTTATTATTCACATCGATTAACTGTGTATATAAATTATTATACTTTTCTATAATTTCTTCAGGCTTTAGCCCCATTTCTTTTAATACTTTTTTTTCTTCATCTTCAAAATGCTTATTTATAGCTTTTTCATATCTAAAATATATGCTTCTAATATTTAATTCTATATGTATTATTATGTCTGAACATTTCCAATATATTTGTTCAAAAGCATCTTTTACTCTAGCAGAATTTGGGTCTCCTTTTTTCATATCTTCTAAAAATACTGTCATATACTCTTTTGTAAATGCACTATAATTGAAATCATCAATTGTTAAATAAACTCCAACCATTCTAAATTTATCAATAGCTCGGACTATAGCTTCATTTACTAATTCTAAATTATTTTTATAAAAATTTTTTAAAACATATAGTATTTCATCTAATTGCATCTTTTCAAATGATGTTGTATTTGGGTTTAATATACCAATTATATTACCTAATTTATGTATTTCATTTGTGATTTCTTCTATCTTTGAATCTGGAGTAAATGATTTTATTTTTACTGCTCTTCTTTTCATTTCATTAATTATTTCAGACAAATAATTTGAATATTCATTACTTATTTCAGCAGCTTTATCTTTATATGCTTGTAAATTTTTTTTATTATTCTTTGGTAATACTGATAATATTTCTTTATCAACATCTATTTGAGCATTAATTTTTTCTTTTACACTAATATTCTCACTCATTTTGTACTCTTTTCCACCTCACTGGTTTTAATTTCTGTATCTAAAAAAGAAATAAAATCTTTTGATTTATTAAATAACATAATCAAATCATCATGATTTATTTCATTTAATTTTATATCTATATTCATAGTAAATTTATTCCCTTCTTTTTCATAATTATTTAAGCATTTTTTAATTTAAATATAATTATAAAAATGAATAAAATGTCCAATTATTACAATTCATAGCTTAATAAATATATATTTTCTCATTCCGTTTGGTGTCGCAATTCTCTTATGTTCAATTATATAATAAATTATATAATTGAACTGTATCTGTGAATTGCTCCAGTCGCCCTTCGCTTACGCTACGGTTGCTCGCCTTACGCACTTCATTCTAAAATATATATTTATTAAGCTGTAAATCGTGTTGCAGATTATTCATTTTTATAATTATATTTGATAAATTTAAAAGGGAAGTGAAAGATTATATTTAATTATATCCTTCACTTCACTCCTTAATTTATTATTTTTTTAATTATGGTTTTGTTGGTTCTGTTGGTTCTGTTGGTGTAGAAGATTCAGTTCCAGTAGCAGGTTTTGTAAATCCAATTGCTATATCAAATGCTCTACCAGTAGATGCTGTATCATTACAATCAGGATCTTGTCCTTCTAACCAAATGTATACTCTAGCTTTCATTATTGAATTTTGTCCTAACATTAATTGTGTAGAACCATCAACAGCTTTCATATCTGTAACACTTGTAACTGTTCCAGCATCAGAAGTTAAAGTTGTTGGAGCACCCATATATGTTCCTGAACTACCTTCAATTTCTACATCATCATTATCAACTTTAACACCTGTAGTTGTTTTTCCATTTACACCTTTGATACTAAATCCATTTGTTGCTGGAAGCATTGCTAATGTTTGGAATCCAGATGTTCCATTTTCAATTCTTCCATCATTTGCTACAACTTCATCAATATGTTTTTTATAGTTTGGTTCCCATATTGCAAATAATGGGCTATCACCTACAGGTGATGATCTAATAGTACTTACACCTGTTGTAAATGTATTTTTTGTACTATATAATAACACACCTGCTCTTACGCAGTTTTCAAGACCTGTATCAGTTTGTCCTGCATAACTATCATCTTCGCCTTCTTTTTTAGTATGTATTGCAACACTACTTGTTGTGTTTAATTGTAGTTTGTCACCACCATTTTTTGATGAAGAATTTTTCAAATATACATCAAAAGATATATATCTTCCACCAGAAGCTGGTGCATTTTTGATTGATTTTAATATTTCTCCATCAGAACTTATATCTCCATATACAAATGATGCATCTGTTCCAGATATTGTACCATCTGTTGATACTGGTGTTAATTCTGTTGGCCAAACATAATTATTTTTTTCAGTTCCAAGCTCTGCCAATTTTGATTGACTAGCTACTACAGATGCACTCCAATTTTCACCATCTAGTGATATTTGTAGACCTTCAGCTGCAGATACTTTTGCAGTAATTCCTGTAATAAGGACTTCTCTGTTTGCAGAGAACCATGCATAAGTTGAAATTATTAACATTATTGCTGTTAATAATAGTGCCATAAATGAAGAATTTAGCCTTCTTTTGCTTCTTCTACTTCTTTTACTCATAATTTTTCTCCTTTTTTAATTAATCTTGTTTAATATGTTCTTCAGTTATGGTCATGTGCATTTTCATTTCTCCACCAATAAGGTTATCTATGCAATCAGGATCATCACCTTCAACCCATATTACCACAGTAAATTTATCAACATCTTTAGATTTAAAATCTTTCCTTTGAACTAACATAACATTTTCTTCATCTCGAAATGCTTCTGTATTTTTCTCAGGCGCAGATGTTTTATCATTTGCTTTAGCATATACTGTCTTTTCACCATTTAGGAAAACAGCAACTCGTATCGCTTCATCTACATTTTTAATAACATCATCAATATAAATACGATACCAGTAATGTATTGTTTCGTCACCCATATTTTCAATATAAAAAGTATAGGCTATGTAATTGTCACCATTATGTGCTCCGTCTGATTCATCATTAATGTTATCTGGAATCCAATCTCCAGAAATATTAGTCATAAAATCAAGTGAATCAGCAGACAAGGTTCTTCTTGT
>DOYA01000124.1:3855-4178 GCA_003518755.1 Clostridiales bacterium
GTATCTAAAACAACTGTAAATCTACCTGTATCATAAGCTATTCTTAAAGCAAAATAAATTACAATCAAAAAAATAAGCATTATTATTAATACTTTTTTCAATTTTTTTAAGAATTCGCTAGTATCTGATATTTTTTTTGCTTTTTTCCTAGCTTTGATTTTTTCAGTTACTTCTTTACCTTTTTGTTTTCTGTTTTCTTCTTTTTTGTTAACTTCCTGTTCTTCGACCTCCTGGTAACTTGTGTTTTTAACTTCTTCTTTCATGTATTACACCAACTTTTTAAGTGAATAAAACAAATATTGCTAACGCTATATTTATTTATG
>DOYA01000071.1:0-516 GCA_003518755.1 Clostridiales bacterium
AATTTTCTATAAAGAGCTGTATACCCCACAATTACACCTCCTTTATTCTCATATATTAATTATATCCGCTCATCTTGCTGAAAGTTTTGTTTTTACACTTCTCCGCTCTCGCTGTGAAAAACAAAACTTTCACGTGAGCTACTCTACATATTTAACATTTATTTTATTATATCCGCCCATTTTCTATTTAATTACATAGAAAAAATGGTGTGAACTAAATTCCTCTATGGAAAGCTCCACATAAAAGTATCTACTTATTGCTGCTTCCTTCCGGACCTGACAAGGTTCATAGGCTTTTATTGGTGCTCTCCATACAAGAATCTAAATTCATACCATTTGCATTATATAACGAATTGAATATTTTGGCAAGAGGTTTGATTTAAATTTTAAGATTATTATTTTTACTTAATACTAATTTGTGATCATTTTATTAAGAAAGGCTAAATATATTATTTTTCAATCCCTTGGTGTCGAAATCTTTATGTACCTAGAATTTTTCTTACGAAAAATTCAGCT
>DOYA01000071.1:565-5847 GCA_003518755.1 Clostridiales bacterium
TCGATTTCTCCAGTCGCCCTGCGCTACGCTCCGGTTGGGCGGCTTACGCGGGATTTTAAAATAATATATTTAACCTTTCTAACATCCTATTTTCTACCTCACACTTTCCACTAATTACATATAATTAAATTCATCACTTCTTCAATACTCTCCCTACAAAATACACAATTTGTGTTGAATACTTACTAGCTAATTGTTTTCCTATTGCTTTACCACTGACAGTCACAGATGCAACTAATGCACTTATGATAAATTGGATATTTGGTGAAATATTATATGTACTTGAAATTTTTATAGCAAGCATTGCACTTATTGCACCACTCACAACTCCGACAAATATCTCCAATTACATCTGCACAAAAATTTGCAACTTTAGTTGCATTTTTTATAAGGTTTAAAGAGGTTTTTGCTCCATCTGCTTTTTTTGTTGCTTTAGCATGAAAATCTTCTTCTGGTGCTATAGTCACTGCAACTCCAATTATATCAAATATAATTCCTATTAATACTACAACTATTAATATTATAATAGATAACACTACATTTAGCTTTTCTATACCATTATTTGAAACAAATGATACTATTCCTGATAATATAAATGTTAAAAAAAATGCCTGAATAGGCCATTTTAAATTTGATTCTTTTTTATTTTTTTCTTGCACTTTTATACTCCATAAAAACTTAAAAATATAATTTTTTTCTATAATAAACTTTTTATCTTTTGATATAAACTTTCCTAAAAAAAGAATAAGATGGTAAAAACATAAGTAAATTTTACGGTTTAGGTCTGGTTGAATTTCTCTGTTTTCTACTATATATTGCTATATAGCCGTTTCCGTTTAAAGAAAACATCTAAGGTTAGTATTAGACACCAGATCGCCACTTAAATCCGTACCTTAATCCTTATGTTTTCTTGCCTTTTGACAAAGCAAACATTCTAGAAGTTTTCCTTAACGCACTTTTATTTATTACTAGTCTTTTTTGCAAAGGCAATTTCATATAGTTTAACATAATCCCAATACCTTCACTCAAGACAGGCTACTCTATGCATTTCGTGTCTTGGCACTCATCATAAGTTTTACTTAAAGATTTATCTTAAGTTTCAGCGAGATAAGGGAATCCAGCATATGCCACTACACCTTACCCTTAAATCTTACTCCCTACTCACACACAAAACTGGCATTTCGCGCACAAACAAGAAGCCCAAATTTATATGCCCTTTAGTGGATTTTTAGCCCCACCCTCGTAATAAAAAAGTACGACTAGAATAATGCACCATCAACTAATATTATATATCAAAATCAAAATTTATGCAAATCTTTTTATTCTATATTTAAATAATTTCACAAAAAATTATCAAATTATCTATATCGAAAAAGCTCTAATTTATATAATAAAAACTTCTACTATTAATTAATCTTAGAAATATAATTAAAATGATTTAGGTCAACTTATTAATTATGTGATTATCTTTTACGTATAAACAGTGCTTTTATTTTTTTTAATACTTTAACAAAAAAAACTTCTTTTTTATTTATGATAGTAAGCTTATTCTCCTCAATTGCTTGATTTTTATTTTTTTTAAATAACTCATCATAATTAAATATTTCTGATTTTAGTTTTAAAGATTGAGACAATTGCTTTATTTCCATTCTTTGATTATTTGATTTTGAAAAATACTTAACATATAGATAAGCTAAAAGTGTTTTTGTTGTTACAGACATATTTTGCTCATATAAACTCTTAGATTTATCATAAATCCATCGATATTCAGAAGAAGCATTATTAATAAAAAATCTTTTAATTTTAATTGGACATTTCAACCTAAATTCGATAGGTGAATGTTTTAAAATTTCATTTATTTCTACACAAGCATTTGATAATTCTACTGTATTCATCTATCTCCCCCCCAAGTATATATTTTGTCTGTTGAAATACTTTGAGTATCAATTACTGACTCTTTAAGTGTTTTTAAGTCGCTTATAGACCAACATTTATAAAATCTATTCAATATTTCACCACAACAAACTTTAGGAATTTCATTATTATGTAATTCACATATTGTATCAGAGCAAATACAATCTGCAAATTTTAAAATTCCTTTTGTAATACTATTAAAAATTCTTGATATTGGTGTTATTTCAGATGTCTTTACATCTTCTGGAGAAAGATACGAATCTTGATAATCTGGTGATCCAGGTCTAACCATATAATATGGGACTTTATCTTCGTCAGCTTTACTACTAAAATCATATCCATCTGGATATTCTTTAATAAACTTTTTTTCAAAATCATCATCAAATTGTTCTGTATCGTGTTTATTCATGGAATCTAATAAATAGTCTAATTTCGTTGTATCCAGCTGATAATATCCATCATCAAGTTGAATTAATACCCATGTATGTGCCGGACCATTTTGCTTGAATGCCTTTATCCCTGCTTCTTGTAGAAGTGCATGAGTTAATGCTTCATATCCATCACATACTCCATAATGTTCAAATAGGCTGTACCATAGTTTTTCACCCCAAGTTCTTTTTATAATGTCCTTATCAGTAGATTCATTATTTATTGCATCAAAGTAATACTCCATATTATTAATAACATATTCTGTAATTGTTTTAATTTTTTCTTTATCAGACATATCAGGAGTAATAATTTCATCTATAATTCTAGAAATTTCATTTCTAATTTCTTTACTCTTTTCATTAAATGGATGTTTAATATTATGCTCCTCGCAATATAAAACAAGCTCATCAGAGTAAAGCATTGCATTATTAATGGCTAATCCCTTTATTTCTTTTAAATGTGGAAGTGTTTTTACAAGTTTTAATAAATCTTCAGCTGTAATATGATTTAATGCTATTATAGATATACTTTCTAAATCCGAACCTTCTAAAGCACTTAAGTCCTCTATCAGTGAATATCGCTCCGAACCATAGTAACTCTTATTTAAATCTGTAGATAACTCTCCTACACTTTTTTCCTTTTCTTCAAATGTCAATAACATATCATCATACATCTGCTTAAAATAATAATCTCCAAAAGAAAGATTTTTAATATTTAAATCTTTTAAAAAATTCAAATTTTGCAAATATGTTCCCGCACCTACTGAAAGTGTTTCTAATTTTGGACATTTTAATTCTACATCTTTTATATTTGATTCCCCCAGAAGAGGTTCAATACATAAAGTTTCTATTTCTTTAGCTTGTAGTCTAAATTTTTCCATTTTCATAGGACACATAGATAAATAAAGCTTCTGTAGATTAGGATTATTACTAAATCTTTTTAAATCTGCATTATCAATATCTATACCACAAAACCATATTTTTCTGCATTTTGACAAATTTAATTCAGATTTCCATTTGTCACTATCAAGCTTACTTGAACTTCTCAATCTATAAGGTGTCATCCATGAAATCTTTATTTCATCTTCAACCTCAATATTATCCAATGTAAGCTCAGTTCTTCCTCCCATTAATCTTTCAAAAATTATACTTGTCTCATTTACTAAAGAAGTATTCAGCTGCTTTTTGATTTCCTCTCTATCTTGAACATAAAACTTTTTTAATATTAAATCTTTTAATATAATTGATTGAGGAACTTCTTCATTGTTTTCTTGTTCTGTATATATTCTAAATAAATCTGAAAGTACATTACTCTTATCAAGTCTTATATCTCTAGATATAACTTCGCCATCAGATAATTCTATATTAATAGTATTTCCATCTAAATTAATTGATGAAATATAATCTGAAAACTGTGAGTCTAAAACAATTTCATCTTTTGATAGTCTTTCTATTATCTCCTGTTTTATTTCATCTGGAATTTTGTCTTTTGATTCACTATCTTCATTTGACTTATTTGCTTCATGATATGTAGTATAGCCATTAATTTGTGTAGGTATTGATAACATACTAGCGGCACTAACTAAAGAAAGTGCAATAAGTTTGGCAAGCAATCCCTTTTTTGATTTCATAAAAAATTTCTCCTTTGTCATTTATAAAACATTGTCCAGTTTTTGTATTCATATTATAGCTTGTCCTTTTAGTATTTCTCAGTTATTACATCATATATGTTTCCTTATCTCTGCATAAATCTCCTCATGTATATCTTCTATTGTTCTTATTTTATCATCTTTTACACACTTAATTTCGTACCAATTATAATCTTTTGCAACATCACATGCTGCAGAATGTGCATCAATTAAATGATTTTTATCTCTTTCATGTATATCTTTTGCTTGCTGTTTTGTGAATTTGTTTTCTCTATTTTTCATAAGCTCAATTGCTTTTTCAACTGGCATGTTTAAGAAAAATACTTCTGTAGGAATAGGTAATCCATATAGGTTGAATTCGTAATCCCAAAGCCAATCTAAAAATTTCTTTCTTTCAGCCTTATCATATATTTTTCCAGCTTGATGAACCATATTTGCAGTTGTATATCTATCTGCCAATATAATTCCACCATTATCATAATATTCTTTATATCCTGTTGTAAATGTAGCATATCTATCTACCGCATAAAAAGTTGATGCTATATAAGGGCTTACATCTTTTGCATTACTTCCAAATTCACCTGATAAATACATTTTAACTAGTGATGAGCTTGGACTATCATAATTTGGAAAACTTACAGTTTTATATTCAATTCCATCTTTTGTTAATCTCTCTTGTAATTTTGTAAATTGAGTTTGTTTTCCGCTTCCATCAGTTCCATCTATTACAAATAATTTTCCCATGTTTCTTTACCTTTCTATTCTAAATCTAATTTGATATGAACATCCTTTAATTGTTCTTCTGATACCTTAGATGGTGCTCTCATAAGTAAGTCTCTTGCTTTTTTATTTTTTGGAAAAGCTATTACTTCTCTTATGTTTTGAGAGTCTTCTAATAGCATTATCATTCTATCTATTCCAGGTGCAGCTCCTGCATGAGGTGGTGTTCCATATTGGAATGCATTAAATAATGCTCCAAATCTTGTTTCAACATCTTCTTTTGTGTACCCTGCAATTTCAAATGCCTTTATCATTATTTCTGGATCATGGTTTCTAACAGCTCCTGATGCCATCTCTAAGCCATTACATACCCAGTCAAATTGATATGCAACTATATCTAATGGATCTTTTGTATTTAATGCCTCCAATCCACCATGTGGCATTGAAAATGGGTTATGTCCAAAATCAATTTTACCTTCATCTGTTAATTCATACATTGGGAAATCTACTACAAAACAGAATTTGTATACATTTTTTTCAATTAAGTCTAATCTTTTTCCAAGTTCTATTC
>DOYA01000173.1 GCA_003518755.1 Clostridiales bacterium
GTAGCAGATAAAGATATTGATTGTACTGGATTAGTTATTATACCAGGAATGATTGATATGCATTGTCATTTACGTGAACCTGGATTTGAACATAAAGAAACAATTCTAACTGGAGCTAAAAGTGCAGTTGCAGGTGGATTTACAACAATTTGCCCAATGCCAAATACAAAACCTGTTCCAGATAATGTAGAAACTTTGAAATTTATTATAGAGAAGGCAAAAGAGGCTAATTTATGTAATATATTACCATTTTCTGCAATAACAAAAGGAGAAAAAGGAGAAGAATTAGTTGATTTTAAAGCGATGAAAGAAGCGGGAGCTATTGCTTTTTCAGATGATGGAATTCCAGTTGTAAATTCAAGAATTATGAGAGAAGGAATGATAAAAGCAAATGAAGTAGGTTCATTTACATCAGCACATTGTGAAGAAAAGTCAGTTGCAAGTGGTGCAATAAATGCAGGACCAATTGCAGAACAGCTTGGAGTTGAAGGGGTATTACCTGAAGCTGAAGAAATTATGGCAGCTCGTGATATAGTTTTAGCAGAAACAAATAATATTCATGCACATATTTGTCATATTAGCACATCTACTTCAAAAAATATGATTAGAGATGCTAAAAAAAGAGGAGTAAATGTTACTTGCGAAACATGTCCACATTATTTTTCTTTAACAGTAGAGAAAGTATTAGAAAAAGGTGTTAATGCAAAAATGAACCCTCCATTAAGAACAGAAAAAGATAGACTTGCTATTATAGAAGGTCTAAAAGAAGGAACAATAGATGCAATTATTACTGACCATGCTCCACATGCAGAAGAAGAAAAGGCAAAAGGATTAGCAACTGCACCAAACGGAATAATAGGATTTGAAACAGCTTTATCATGTGAAATAATGAATTTAATTGATACAGGAGCTTTAACATATGATGATTTAGTAAGACTTACTTCTTATAGACCAGCTGAATTATTAGGTTTAAAAACAAAAGGAACAATTGAAGCAGGATATGATGCAGATTTAACAATATTTGATCCAAACAAAGAATATATTTATACTAAAGATATGGTTGTATCAAAATCTAAAAACTCTCCTTTTATTGATGAGAAAATGAAAGGAAAGGTTATGTATACTATTGTTGGTGGAAGAATAGTGTATTCCGATGTTGTAAAATAATGAAAAGAATTAGTTATTAAGTCAGATAACAAGGATAAAAATAATGGAAATAAAAGTAATAATTGCAAATGCAATTGGATTTATAGCATTTATTATTTCATTAATTGCATTTCATAAAAAAGAAAAAAAGAATATATTTAAATATACTTTAATTTCAAATACATTAAGTTTAATTCAATATGTTTTTTTAAATGCATATAGTGGAATTGCTACAAAAATAATTGCTATATTACGCGATTTATCGATGGTAAAACAAGAAAAATATCAGTTAAATCTTATACTGGAGCTATGGGAAATTTTATAAGCATAGTTTCAACTTTTATAGCAATTCTTAATAATAAGAATACAAAAAAACTTGAAATAGAGAAAGGAACTAATTAAAAATGGAACATAAAATAGTACCAATTACAGTATTAACAGGATATTTAGGAGCAGGTAAGACTACTCTTTTAAACCATGTATTAAATAATCAAGAAGGATATAAAGTTGCTGTAATTGTAAATGATATTGGAGAAGTAAATATTGATGAAAAATTAATTAAAGATGGTGGTTTTATTAAAGAAGAAGATAAAGGTAATGTGGTTCCACTTTCCAACGGATGTATTTGCTGTACATTAAAAGCAGATTTAATGAATCAAATTGTTGATATTCTAAAAACAAAAAAATTTGATTATATTTTAATAGAGGCAAGTGGAATATGCGAGCCATTACCAATTGCTCAAACAATTATGGCTTTATCTGAATCTACAGATCAATATGGTTTGCCAAAGATTTGTAGATTAGATAATGTTGTTACTGTTGTTGATGCATTAAGGTTAGCAACAGAATTTGGTTGTGGAGATTATTTAGTCAAAGATGATATTGAAGAAGAAGATATAGAAAATCTTTTAATTCAACAAATAGAATTCTGCAATACTATTGTTTTAAATAAAGTTGATGATATTGATTCAGAAGATTTAAAGAAAATAAAATTAATAATTCGCGAACTTCAACCAACAGCTAAGATAATAGAAACAAATTACGCTAAAGTTAATGTTGGTGAAATAATTGACACTAATAATTTTGATTTTGAAAAAGTTGCAAACTCAGCAGGTTGGATAAAAGAAATTGAAAAAGATGAAGATGAAGAAGAGCATAAACATGATGAACATGAGCACCATCATCATGAAGACCATGACCAGCATCATGGAGAAGAACATCATGAGCATCATCACCATCATCACCACCATAATGATGAAGGGGAAGCTGAAGAATATGGAATTTCAACATTTGTATATACATCAAGAAAACCAGTAGATGAAGCTAAATTTGATGGGTTTGCTAAGAATTTACCAAAAAATGTAATTAGATGTAAAGGTTTAGTATGGTTTAAGCAAGATAATGAAATGAGCTATTTATTTGAACAAGCAGGAAAACAACTTTCACTTTCAGAAGCGGGTTATTGGTTAGCCACTGCTCCAAAAGAAGAATTAGACCAAATGATTAAACATAATCCTGAAATTTTGAAGGATTGGGATGATGAAGTTGGAGATAGAATGATAAAGCTTGTATTTATAGGACAAAATATGGATAAAGAGAAAATATTTGAAGAATTAGAAGGGTGTGAGAATTGAAATGAATGAAGAATTTAAAAATAGTTTGTTTTGGAAAATTGTAAAATTTGGAATAACTTTAATAGCATCTTGTTTTGTAATATTATGTGCATTTGCTATTATGGCAGATGAAAATGGTATAGATGTTAAATATAATAAAATAATTTTTATACTTGGGGCAGGTTTAGCTGTTGCAATAAGCATTATTTCTTCATATAACAAGATTCAACAGATAAAGGCAAAAATACCAAAATTAATTGCAGATGTTGAATCTGTAAAGAAAATGCGTGATAATTTAATAAATAAGGCTAATAGAGTTATAGATAAATATATAGTTCATGAAAGTGATGTAATGAATAATTTTGCAGGTGCAAGAAGCACAAACACCAAATTGATTAAAGTAAAAAACGCATCAGATTTTAAAACAGTAGTAGAAAGCTATCCTGATTTAAAAGCAAATACAGCAATTATGAAACTTTTAGAACAACTTGAAATATCAGAAGGTACTTTGTTGAAAAAAAGAACAGACTATACTGAATCAGTTTCAAATTATAACATGCAGATACATTCATTTCCATTTTCTATTTTAAGAAGAGCGTTTAAATTAGAAGATATTCAGATTGAGAAGGAAGCAGATGATATTATTTCAGATGAAGAATTAGGAATTTAATAAAAAACATTGAAAATTGTTTAAAATATTGTTATAATAAATTCGTTGTAAATAAAAAGTGAAAGGAAAGTAAATATGGAAGAAGTAAAAATTTTTGGACATAAAAATCCAGATACAGATTCAATTATGTCTAGTTTAATATTGGAAGGACTTGAAAAAACATTAGGAGCTTATAATGTAAAAGCATATAGATTAGGAAATGTTAATAAAGAAACAAAATATGCTTTAAATTATTTTGGAGTTAAAGAACCTGAATTATTAGAAAAAGTTGAAGAAGGTACATCAGTAATGCTTGTTGACCATAACGAATTTGCACAGTCAGTTGAAGGTATTGAAAATGCTAATATTTTAAGAGTCGTTGATCATCATAATATTGCAGAAAGCTTTAAAACAGCTGGTCCAATTTTTTATTTAGGAATGCCTGTTGGATGTACAGCAACTATTTTAAGAGAAATGTTTAAGGTAAGTGGAATACAAATGGATAAAATTACAGCTGGTTTGATGCTAAGCGCAATTATATCTGACACTCTTCTTTTTAAATCACCAACTTGTACGAAAAAAGATATTGAAGTAGCAAATGAACTTGCAGAACTTGCTGAAGTTGAGCTTAATACATATGGTTTAGCAATGCTTAAAGCAGGAACAGATTTAAGTGATTTTTCACCTGAAGAATTGATTAATATTGATTCAAAAACATATTCTACAAATGGTGTTAAATATCAAGTAGCACAAGTCAATACAGCTTGTATTGAAGATGTATTTAAAAATAAAGAGCAAATTGAAAGTGCTATGAATAACTTTATGCAACAAAATTCAATTGATTTATTTGTATTTATGATTACAGACATAATAGAGAATAATACTCAAGTTATAGTACTAGGTAAACAAGAAATCGCTGAAAAAGCATTTAATATAAAATTAGAAAATAATTCAGCATTCTTAAAAGGTGTTGTTTCAAGAAAGAAACAAGTTGTACCAAATATTGATAATACAATTGTGTAAGAAATAGTGGAGGAAGTAACATTGGATAAAGAAAAAATTAATAGATTTAAGGATATTTTAGAATGGATAATTTGTATATTAATTGCACTTATTATTGCAATTCTTTTTAGATACTATATTGGTACACCTACAATAGTTAAACAACCATCAATGTATCCAACTTTAAAAGAAAATCAAAGATTATGGCTTAATAGGTGGGATAGAACGGCAAAAAAAATGCCTAAAAAAGGAGATATTATTACATTTGAAGCACCATCTAAATCAATTCTTTCAGAAGAAGAGTTACAAAAAAGTGTAATTGCAAGATATGAAAATGAGCCAACTAGTTTATTTAAAAAATTTACATACAATGTATTAGAAATTGGCAAAATTAGCTATATTAAAAGGGTAATTGGTTTACCAGGAGATCATATCGTTATTAAAGATGGTAAAGTGTTTGTAAATGATAAAGAATTTGAAGAACAATATTTACAACCTGGTGTTATAACAGATAATGGTAAAGGATATTATACAGATATTATAGTACCTGAAAATACTGTATTTGCCATGGGAGATAATAGAGCACAAAGTACAGATAGTAGATGTTTTGGATGTATTCCTCTTGAAAAAATAGAGAGTAAGGTGTGGATACGTATATGGCCACTTAATCTATTTGGAAAAATTGAAAACAAATGAAAAACTTCGTCTTGCTGTTTTAAAATTATTTCAAAACGCGGTCACATACACTACGTATGCTCCCTTGCCTTTTGAAACAATTTTGCCTTGCAATACTCGTTTTTGATTTGTTTTCAAAAAATATATTAAAATAGAAAGTAAAAAACTTCGTCTTGCTGTGTTAAAGGAGGGGAGAGTGTTTGTTTGACAATATTATAGGAAATGATAAGATAAAACAAGAATTAATCAGTTCTGTTCGTTCAAATAAATACTCTCACAGTTATTTGTTTGTTGGAACTTCAGGTATTGGTAAAAAGCTTATTGCTAAAGAGTTTGCTAAAATGATTTTATGTGAAGCTGATGAAAAATATTGTAATAAATGCAAATCATGTTTAGAATTTAATTCTGGAAATAATCCTGATTTTTTTGAGATTGTACCAGATGGAGCAAATGTAAAAATCGATCAAATAAGGCAAATTCAATCGAAAGCTTTTGAACCACCTATTATATCAACAA
>DOYA01000011.1:0-292 GCA_003518755.1 Clostridiales bacterium
GTCTAATTGCGATACATCCTTTAGTATCTGTATAATCTGCAAGCTGTGCTTTTCTAACTATATCTGTATACCACTGAGCAAAATCTTCATCTATATTTGTTATTTCTTTTACGAAATCTTTATTATCTGACATATACGAATTCTCCCTCCTAATTAAATTTTGTTTCAGGGTTATTTCATCAAATATCACAAATTAACATAATTTTGTGATATTCTATAAAAATTCTCTGATTTTGTTTTATATTTTATTGACTTTTTTATAAAATATGTTGTATAATAAATATAGAAAATG
>DOYA01000011.1:424-866 GCA_003518755.1 Clostridiales bacterium
CACATCTGCTTATTGTCATTTTCTTAAGTATTTTACAACATTTTTTTATAAATGTCTATAGTATTTTGCGAATTTCTGTTCATTTTTATTGAAGTTGAAGAATTAATATAATTATTCTTCAACGAGTTCATCAATTACAATCTGTTTATTAGAATCCAACTTATACCTCGGTAGTTCTGGTAACTCCTTTAAAGAGCCATATCCAAACATTTTTAGAAATTCAGGAGTAGTTTTAAATCCCATTGGTTTACCAGGTAAATCAAGTTTACCCGCTTCTTCTATTAAACCATATTCCAATAGTTTGTACATAGTTCCATCAACATTAACCCCACGTATTGCTTCAATCTCAGATTTAGATACTCTAGGATTATATGCAATAATAGAAAGTGTTTCCAAAGCAGCATTTGAAAGTTTTGGCTTGCTTCTTTTATCTATTATTTTA
>DOYA01000011.1:1012-5811 GCA_003518755.1 Clostridiales bacterium
CCTCTTGAATTATCTTTATATTCTAAATTCATTTGGTTTATTATTTCTTCTATTTCAGGTTTAGATTTTTCTAAAATAAGTTGTAAATCTTTAACTTCAACTGGATTTCCAGCTGAAAATAAAATTGCTTCTATTGTTCCTTTTGTAGTTAATTCCATAATTCTAAAAGATGCATAACAAATGCATCTTATGCTCCTTTCTAAAATCACGCTTGTATATTTAAGCAGGTCTACGCGAATTAAAGCTATCTCCTAAAAATCTTTCGCTATAAAGATCTTGTTCAGCTTTATTCTTTAATTCTTTTAAACTCAATTGTATATTATTCTTTTCATATTCACTTTTTATACTTAAAATCTTTTCATATATTTCGTCTTCACTGTACATTCCAATGCTGCTTTTTTCAATACTTTGTGCCATTTTTCTATAAACATCATCAACACTATTAGATATTTCAGCAGTTATATTGCCTTCATTTGCTGTTTGTAGATTTAACTTTTTATTATGCTCTTGTTCTTCTTTTGCCATTTGCCTATTAAGAGCGTTTGCATCTCTTTCAGGTACTTCCATTCCTTCTCCTGATGAAACTCCCTTTATATTTTCATCTTCATCTTTAACCCCAAAATCATTTCTAAATAAATATTGCATACTAATTTCATCTATAGCTCTAACTTCTTTATAATCCTCTAGTTTAACTAATTGATAGAAATTATTGTCATTATCGTTTTGGTCTTTTTTAAATTTTTGAGAATGTTGAGATGCATTGGCAGGTAATCTTCCTAAATATATCTCAATATCAGTTGCATCATTTCTTTGAGATGTACTTTCATCAATGGTTTTAGGGTTATATCTTATATCTAAAGTAAGTTGATCATCAGGCTGTGATATTTCCTCTGCACCTCTCTTTATTTTAAAAGTTACTATATTTCTTATTCTAGTTGTTGTTTCAGCTCTTTTCTTAATTTTACCATCGCCAAGAATTTGAGAATCTTTATCTGCTTCAACTTTATCAGAGTTTGAAATATTATCCATTGGTTCTAAAATACTTGAATCTAATTCAATCATTTGTTTTGGGTTTCTTGGATCATCCATAATTACACAAGTTACATCAGATTCTCTCTTCTTTCCGTCTTTTGCTGTTAATTGATCTGAATTTACAACAGTTAGAAAGTTTAAATGTTCTATATTAATACCATTTGGAAGTCTATCTTTTAGCTCTTGATCAATTCCTAACACATCACTTAATCTTCTGCCATTATAAATTGTTCTATATAAATCTATAATTGCTACTGAACTATTTATTTTTACATCTATTTCGGCCAGATTTGGAAGTTCTGTCTTGCCTTCAATATTCATTTTTTGTTCTCTTTTTTCTCCATCTGATAAAATAATTCTTTCATTTCTATCTGTAATATATCTTCCTTGATTATCATTTTGAAAATCTTTAGATAAAGACATAGTCTCTTTTAACATTCTTTCATCAAGTTCAATATTGTCATCTGGTTCTATAGTTACCTTTTGAGCAACAGTTCTACGTCCATTTTCTTCTTCTTGTTCTTCTCTCTCTTTAGCTTTTGCAATTCTGTCTCCATCTTCACCAAATAAAAATGTAAACATTGAGCCTTCTGCTACCATAGTTATTGAATATAATTTTTGTGTCTTCAAATTTCCATTTCTTTTATATGTAAAAACTCCTATAGATCTTCCCTCTTTAATTTGAATATTTGCGTTTGGAAAATATTTTTCCTTTTGTCTAATAATTTTTTCAATTATTTGCTCTAAAGTACTTCTATAAACATCTCTTACATTTTCTTCTTTTACCTCTGCCATAATTATTTTCTCCTTTATAAATTCTAAATTTATATACTTTCTGCAATTAAGTCATAGTTACTTACATCTACAACCTTACATTTAATAAACTTATTTAATTTATTTTCATTATCCTTTGTTTTTTTGATAAATACTATTCCATCTTCTTCAGGAACATCACTTTTTGTTCTTCCAATTAAAAACTTTCCATCAAATGATATATTTTCAACAAGAACTTCAATTGTATTTCCGATGTTTTTTTCTAGCTTTTCTTTTGAAATTCCTTGTTGTAAATTCATTATCTTATTTAACCTTGCTTGTTTTGTTTTATAATGTATTTGATTTTGCATTTTGCTTGCAGGTGTTCCATCTTCTTTAGAATAACTGAAAACTCCTAATTTGTCAAATTTTGTATTTTGTACAAATTTATATAATTCATCAAAATCACTTTGAGTTTCTCCTGGAAAACCAACTATTAGACTGGTTCTTAATATAACATCTGGTATTTCTTTTCTAATTTTTTTAATTAGTTTTTCAATTTTTTCTTTAGATGTTTTTCTATTCATTCTTTTTAAAACATCATTTGATATATGTTGAATTGGAATATCAAAATAATTACAAATCTTATCATTTTCTTTTACTGTTTTAATAAGCTCATCTGTGATTCCTTCTGGATAGCTATATAAAAATCTAATCCATTTTAATTCTTTAATTTTAGATAGTTCTTGTAGGAGCTCAGCTAAGCGTGGTTTACCATATAAATCTAATCCATATTTAGTAGTATCTTGTGCAATAACAATCAATTCTTTAATTCCTTTTTTAGCAAGCATTTTAGCTTCTTTTAATATATCATCCATTGGTCTACTTACAAATAATCCTCTAATATAAGGAATTGCACAATATGTGCAAAAATTACTACATCCTTCACCAATTTTTAAATATGCATAGTTATTACCAGTAGACACTTCCCTAGCCAGGTATTCTTTTTCAGCAAACATAACAGCATTGTTGTCACCGGTACCGGAGATTTTTGGCATAGATGTTGTCATTTGTACCGGAGATTTTTGACAACTTATTAGTTCTTCTATTATATCCCATAAGTGCTTATAATCTGATATTTTAATAAACAAATCTACTTCAGGTAAACTTTTTACTAAATCA
The DNA here is from genome assembly GCA_003518755.1 of Clostridiales bacterium. Lineage (GTDB taxonomy): Bacteria > Bacillota > Clostridia > TANB77 > CAG-508 > CAG-269. The sequence goes on from DOYA01000011.1 coordinate 3,980, forward strand.
TTATAATACCTTTGTACTAAACAACCCATAACTATCAAGTATTTACATCTTTTCTTTTTATATTCTGCCATTTCTAATATTGTATTTATTGCTTCAACTTTTGCAGATTCAATAAATCCACAAGTATTTATTACTATAATATCTGCTTGTTTTGGGTCATTTACAATATTAAATTTATGCTCTTTAAATTTACCAATTGCAACTTCTGTATCTATTAAGTTTTTACTACATCCAAGTGATATAAATCCTACATTCATCTATTACTCCTCTTTTACATAATATTTCGTTCCCACCATCTTATCTGGCAAATACTGCTGTTCCACATAGTGTCCTGGAAAATCATGTGGATATAAATATCCTTGATGATATCCTAAACTTTCCATTTGTTTTACAGGTGCATTTCTTATATGCATTGGAACTTCTCCTGTATCTTTTGTTCTAACATCTTCTAAAGCCTTGTCTATTGCTAAATATGATGCATTTGATTTTTTTGATGTTGCAACATATATTGCTGCTTCTGCTAAAATAATTCTTGCCTCTGGCATTCCTACCATATTTACCGCCTGCATTGCGGAATTGGCAACAACTAAAGCATTAGGATTTGCCATTCCAACATCTTCTGAACTACATATTACAATCCTTCTTGCTAAAAACATTGGGTCTTCTCCTGCATTTAAAGCGCGAGCTAAATAGAATACTGCTGCATCTGGATCAGAGCCTCTCATAGATTTTATAAATGCACTAATATTATCATAATGTGAATCTCCATTTTTATCAAATACAGCCTTTTTATCTTGAATACAATTTCTTAATACTTCATCTGTTATATTAATTACTCCATTTTCATCCATTGCAGTAGTTAAAACTGCTATTTCTAGTGAATTTAAAGCTGTTCTAACATCACCATTTGAAATTGTACTTAGTTTTCTTAATGTATTATCTTCTATATTTATATTATATTCTCCAAGTCCTTCTGGCTTTGTAATTGCCATTTTTAATACTTTAAAAATATCATCTTCACTTAATGGTTCTAACTTTACAACCATAGAACGCGATATTAAAGCTTTATTTACTTCAAAATAAGGATTTTCTGTTGTTGCACCAATTAAAATTATTGTTCCATTTTCTACATATGGAAGAAGTGCATCTTGCTGAAGTTTGTTAAATCTATGTATCTCATCTATAAATAAAATTGCTTTTCCCTTAGGATTTAGCATAAAATTTTTAGTTTCTTCAATAACTGCTTTAATGTCTGCAACACCGGCAGTTACTGCATTTATCTTATAAAACTTATATGATGTTGTTTCACTAATAACTTTAGCAAGTGATGTTTTACCACATCCTGGAGGTCCAAACAAAATAAGTGATGATAATCTATCTGCTTTTATTGTTCTATATAATAATTTATCTTTTCCTAAAATATGTTCTTGACCAACATACTCATCTAAAGTTCTAGGTCTAACTCGGAAAGCTAATGGTTCTTTTGATTCCATCTTTTCTCCTTTACATAATATTTTCATTTGGGGACGGTCCTTTTTTGCAAATTTTTGTAAATAACCAATTCTGTTTAACCGCTCTTTTTATTGCACTAGGGTGGAAAAGAATTAAATTTTAGCAAGGCAAAATCTTACGCAAAAAGCGGAGTGTACATGAGGTACATTGCTGAGGCTGTTAGAGCTCTGCTCGTTACAGCGTCAGTATGCGTTAGCTGAGCATTTTTAAGTAAGATTTTAACACAGCTAAAATTGTAATTATTTTTCACCCCTTAATTAGCATTGCATCTCCAAAGCTAAAGAATCTATATTTTTCCTTTACCGCTTCTTCATATGCCT
>DOYA01000089.1:0-2524 GCA_003518755.1 Clostridiales bacterium
TTCTTGCATTTTTATCTGAAAGAGGTAATGATTTAAGTTTACTTTCGAAATTTAACCATTCTTCATTGGAAAAAGCAAATAAACATCCATCTAAACCTTTAGTTAAAATAAATGTATCTCCCATATCTTTTCTAAGTTTTGCTGGCATTGAAATTCTGCCCTTAGTGTCTAGAGTGTGCTCAAATTCGCCCATTAGCATAGTTAAATTTCACCTCGCCTTCTTTACCACTTCATACCACTTTTTGCCACTTCAATTAAATTCTAATACACTTTATATTTTTTTGCAATAGTTTTTTTAAAAAAAATTAAAATTTTTTTTTTACTAGATAATGGTTTACGTGGAATTCTATATAAGAAATAGTGCTATATAAATATTTTTCAAAGTTTCTCGGCTCAATACAAAGTGATATCATTTCTAAAATATAAATTAACGAGCCTCTCACTGCTCTTGTATAATAGAAAAGCTGCACTTTTCTATTATACAAGATACATTGCACAGAATTTTTCTTGCGAAAAATTCGCGCTTGAACAAATTCACGGAACGCTTAATGAAATATATATTAATGTTGATCTTATTAAAGCGTTCCGATTTGTTCATGCAAGCCATCGCTTCCTCATTAATTTATATTAAAGAAATGATTATCCCTTCTCCAATCACATTCGAAACTTCTTAAATTATTTATATAGCACTATTTCTTTTGTTTTCCTAATGTAAACCATTATCTAGTAACATTTTTTTCTATTTAAATTTGACTAGCTTATATATTAAAAAGGAGTCTATATTCACTTTTTTTCGACATTTTTCATATTATAATAAGAGGTGAATTAAATGTTTTTTAGCATTTTAATTTTAGCAATTTCAAGTAGTATAGATTCTCTTGGAATTGGAATTACTTATGGATTAAAAAGAATTGAATTACAGAAATGGTCTAGATTGATTCTATTTTGTGTTTCAATACTTGTTACAATTTTATCAGTTATATCTGGTAATATTTTAAAAAACATATTTAGTGAAAACTTTTTCAAATTAATTGGTACAGTTATATTAGTTTTGATGGGATTATTAATAGTTTTTAAAACAGATTGTGAAAATCAGACTTTTGATTTAGATAATTCAAATGATATAGATATTAAAGAATCATTGATTTTAGGAATAGCTTTATCTTTAGATAACTTTTGTATTGGAATTGGAGCTATTTCGCTTGGAATTAATATGTTTATATTTGCACTAGCTATCGCTTTTTTGCAGTTTGCTTTTTTAAGCATAGGAAATTTTTTAGGAATACATCTATCAAGTTTTGATAAAGTTCCACAAAGTATATGGACTAAAATATCTGGAGTTTTATTAATTTTAATTGGATTGTTTAAGTTATAAAAATGTATAACTTCCTATTATATAAATACAAAAAGATTTTCTAAAATCATCTTTTTAGAAAATCGTTTTTTGTTTTTCAAATTAATCATCATATATTCTTTTTCTATGTCCTACTTCTAAAACATATATTATAATTTTTTTATCTTGTATTTCACAAATTAATCTATAATCTCCTATTCGATATCTCCACTGCCCCGATCTATTACTTGTTAATCCTTTCCCATGAATTCTTGGGTTTTCACATCCTTCAAGATTTTTTTCAACCCATCCAATTATAAGTGAAGATGTCTGTTTATCAAGTTTTTTAAGTGCTTTTCGTGCTTTTTCTGATAATATAACCTTATATTTCATTCTATAAGCCCAACTCCTTTTTTACCTCTTCTAAAGTGTATGTTTTTGGATTTTCATCAAACTCTTTTTTTGCTTTGTAATAGCATTCTAAATCATATTCATCTTCTATTTTTTCCATTATTGCATTTCTAACAAATTCAGATATTGTTGTTTTATTTAATTCTGCATAAGATTTTATCAATTTTGCATCCTCCTCATTTAGTCTTATAGAAATAGTCATAATAATCACCTCTCTGTATTACATTGTATTACATTTTTTATTTTTTGTCAATTAATATTTTACACAGAGTATTGAAATACTATTCCTAGAGTATAAAAAAGCCGAAACTAAGAATTTGTATGCATTATAAATGCTACAAAATCTAAATTTTTCCTAAGAATATAAAAAAGGGCACCACAAATAAATATTATTTGTAGCCCCTTATAATTTAATTTCTTGTTATTACTCAATTATATCAGCAACAACACCAGAACCTACTGTTCTACCACCTTCACGTATAGCGAATCTTAATCCTTTTTCTATAGCAATTGGTGTAATAAGTTCGATTGTCATTGATACGTTATCTCCTGGCATAACCATTTCTGTTCCAGCAGCTAATTCAATAACACCAGTAACGTCTGTTGTTCTGAAATAGAATTGTGGTCTATATCCATTGAAGAATGGTGTATGACGTCCACCTTCTTCTTTTGTAAGAACATAAACTTCTGCTGTGAATTTTGTATGTGGATGAATTGTTCCAGGTTTAGCTATAACTTGACCTCTTTCGATGTCTTTTCTATCAATACCTCTTAATAGAA
>DOYA01000089.1:2642-2995 GCA_003518755.1 Clostridiales bacterium
ACAACTGTTTGTTTTCTTTCTGTAGATAATCCTACGATTTCTACGTTATCTTGTAATTTAACAGTTCCTCTTTCTACTCTACCAGTAGCAACAGTTCCACGTCCTGTTATTGTGAATACGTCTTCAACTGGCATTAAGAATGGTTGGTCTGTTGGTCTTTCTGGAGTTGGGATGTAGCTATCAACAGCATCCATTAATTCTTTCATAGGTTTGTAAACTTCATCATTAGGATCTGTAGATGTACTTTCAAGTACTTTTAATGAAGATCCTTTTATGATTGGAATTTCGTCTCCAGGGAAATCATAGCTTGAAAGTAAGTCTCTAACTTCCATTTCAACTAATTCTAATAATTC
>DOYA01000171.1 GCA_003518755.1 Clostridiales bacterium
GGAAGGAGGGTATACAAATGGAAAATGCTTCTGATGCATTAATTATGGCAGGACAAGTTTTGATTTTTATAATAGCATTAACTGTTTGTATATCTTCTTTTACAACTATAAGAGTCGGAATAGATAATGTTATAGACCAAAGTGAAACTATTAAACTTGCTAAAGAATCAGATTTGTATGTAAATTATATACAAAGTAGAGATGAAAAATCCACAAGAATAGTTGGTGCAGAAACTGTAGTTTCTTCTTTATATAGGTCTATAAAAGAAAACTATACACTATATTTAATATTATCTGAACCATATAACACTATAAGAAGCAGATTTGACGATTACAATAGAATAGATGAAGATTCGGAAACACATAATAAAATTGTATGTCAAGAAGCTAATAATCAATTAATAATAAAATTTACAATAGGTGCAGGATCAAATTCTATACCTAATACACTTTTAAAAATAGGATTATATGATGAAATAAAAGATAGATTATTTCACGAATATTTAGGAGAATATCAAAATAATACTGATGTATCTTCTGAAAACAAATTAACAAATAGAATTATTACCTATGTAGAAAAAAAATCGTAAAAAATTTTAAAAATAATTGCAAAATAAAAAGAATAATGATATAATATAAATAATTATGTTATTTTGAAAGGAATGAAGATAAATATGGGAGATTCAGCAACAACTATAATTGCTATATTTTTAGCAGCAATATTAATGTTTGTTTTTCCACTAATGACAATGGCAGATAAAACAGATGATACAGTTAAACTAACTGTTCAAACTGCAACAACAGAATTTACAAATGATATTAGAAGTACAGGACTTTTATCACAACAAAAATATGATAATTTTATTCTTGCATTAAGTTCTACAAATAATTCTTATGATGCTGAAATTGTAGTTCAAAAACTTGATGAAAATCCTGCCAAAAAAGCTAGTGGAGCATATGTAAAAATTGGTGATAATGTATATTATACAATGTATACAACACAGGTTCTTGAATCTTTGCCATTACAATTAAAAGAAGGAGATATTATATCAGTTACAGTTAAGAATACAAACAATACTATTGCTACACAACTTAGAAACTTTATGTTTAAAGTTACAGGAAATGAATCTAAGGCTATTACAGCTCAAAGCTCTGGTATTGTTACAAAAACTACTACTAAATAATTTGAGATTTAAAATCATTATAAAAAGGGGGAACAAACATGTAATTTTTATTAAAAAGTTAGATGTTTGTTCCTATTTTTCATTGTTATAATTCATATTAATATGAATTATATCTTTTTAATTATACATAAGAAAGGATTCGCTATGAAGTTACAAGGACTAGCAATTATATTTATAATTATTATTTTGCCTATTTCTATGGTATTATCTACATACGTAGGAAATAAAATTAATACCTCAATGACAGAATTAGACTATAACACCAAACTCTTGAACTCTACATATGACTCAATAAAAGCTTATCAATTAAATACTATTAATAATTCATTTGGTGATATTACTAATTCAAAAATTTCAGATATTGAGGCTGCAATAAGCACATTTTATAATTCACTTGCAAATAATTTTACTTTGTCAGGGTATAAATCTGAAAATGTAATGCAAGAATACGTTCCTGCTGTTGCATTTACTTTATATGATGGATATTATATTTATTCTCCGTTTTTTAATAGATTAGAAGGTGTTGACATTACTACTGATGACGGAGATCCTGTTGATTATGACTCAAAATATAGTTCTCCTAATCAAATTACTAATGGACTTAAACCATATGTTTATTATAGTGTAAGATATAAAAATACTATAAAAAACTGGGATTTTGTTATTACTTATACTTTAGACAACTATATTACAATAATGGGTCAAATTGGTTTGAATGGATCTGAACCAAACTATGTTTATGATTCTGGATATTTATACCCTATTTCAAAAATTAATGATGGGACTGGAATTTATCATAATACAGAAACTGATTCTTATTTTTTTGAAGGAATTGAATTTAATCCCTCAGATACTGAGGAATTAAAAGAATATGTTGGTGGTATAGAGTATCCTTATGCAAAGATTAATGGAAAAAAGTATTATTTAGAAGAGAAAATAAATGATAATTATCTCGAAAAGGACGATGTTAAAATTTATAAAAATTCAAAATTTTTTTATATTGATAATAATGGAACTAAAAACTATAACCAAGTAAATCAATATAATGATAATAAACCACAAGACTATAAAGACAATAGTGAATTTATTAAATATTATTTAGCAATTAAAAAAAATAAAAGTGCATATATGTATTTTAAAAATGCATATGAGTTTTCCAATATGGTTTTTGGTGATATCCCAATATCAGAATATAAAGATAAAGCAAATCAAACTCAGAATCGATATGGATTAGAACACTTAGAAACAACAGATGCTGAATACTATGATAAAGATAATAATAAAACTAATGAGTTGAAACAATCTGGAATTACTCCATTATCAGAATATGGAAGTTTTGAAATTTTTCGTGGAGATGAAGATGTCCATCTAGCAGGTTCAAATTTTAATAAACATAGAAAAGCAATAATAAGATATGTTATTGAAACAAATATGTCTACTGCTATTAGTGGGTTTAAATCAAATGCAGTTGATGAATTTATAATGCCAAAAATATCTGATACAGATTGGGAAACTATTCAAAATGATATATGTGAAATTAGTTTTTTACAGGGATTAAATATGGGGTTAAGGAAATATAATGGATATTCTGTAGTAGCTAATATGTTAACAAAGGATTATATAGATGAAGATGATATCTATTTTTTGACAACTGATAATACATATTGTAAAACTAATGATGAAACACTAAATAGACCTAATGTTATACCATCTAAAGATGGACTAGGAGGATTAGGTTATTATCCTGGAATTTGGAAAATTAATTTTGAAAGAAAAAAGTTTTTAAATGAAGGAGAGAATGAACATGATGATACACAAGAGGAATTTTACTATCCTCTACAAATTGAAGGAACAGGTGGTACTAGCTATTTAGGCAGTTATACAAGTATTATGGGAAGTTCTAATATAACAGAAATTGGAACAAATGAATATCCTGATATGTATACATATGTTAATAAATTGAATAATCCTACAATTAAAAGTATTTATTATAAAGCATTAGCGAGAGAAAGATGGGGTTCATTTAATGTTAATAATATAAATTATGAAATTTATGGAAACAATTCAAATGAATATTTTTTAAAGGATTATGAGTGAAAGCTTCCTGTTTAATACCATTCACAGATAAATTATTATTGTAGAGTAGCAACAGCGGCATTGTATATCTTTTTTCGTGCTTTAGTCGAGAAAAAAGCATATACAATGCACAGCAAAGTTGCGACTTTAATATAGCTGCGAATAGTAACTATTGTTTATAAACAATAATCTCAAAAAGCAAGATTTCTCTTGCTTTTTTTTTGATATTGTAGTAGAATACATAATTATAAGAAATGGAGGCTACTATGAAAGAAAAAATTGAACAAATAAAGCAAAAAACTTTAGAAGAAATAAAAAAAGTTACAGACCTTAAAAATCTAGAAGAAATAAAAGTAAAAGCTCTAGGTAAAAAAGGTGAACTTACTGAAGTTTTAAAAGGATTGAAAGATTTAGCTCAAGAAGAAAGACCAAAAGTTGGTGCTTGGGTAAATGAAGCAAAGGCTTCTGTTGAAGAATTTATTAAAAAAAGAGAAGAAGAATTTAAAACTTTTGAATTAAATAAAAAATTAGAAAATGAAAAAATAGATATAACACTACCTGGAAATAAATTTAAAAGAGGAAGTATTCACCCACTAAATAGAGTAATAGAAGATATGGAAGATTTATTTGTTTCTATGGGTTATGATGTAGTAACAGGGCCAGAACTTGAAACAGATGAGTTTTGCTTTGAAAGACTTAATGTTCCTAAGGGACATCCAGCTAGAGATATGCAAGACAGTTTTTATATTACAGATGAAAATCTTCTAAGAACTCAAACCTCTGCAGTTCAAGCAAGAGTTATGCTTGCAAATGAAGATAAAACTCCAATTAGAATTATCACACTAGGAAAAACATATCGTAGAGAAGATGATGCAACACATTCACATCAATTCAATCAAATTGAAGGATTAGTTATAGATAAAAAAGAAGTTGGGGTATCTTTAGCAGACTTAAAAGGAACTTTAGAAATATTTGTAAGAAAAATAATTGGTGCAAATTTGGATTTAAGATTTAGACCTTCGTTTTTCCCTTTTACAGAACCAAGTTATGAAGTAGATGTTACATGTTTTAAATGTGGTGGTAAAGGTTGTAATTTGTGTAAACAAACAGGTTGGATAGAAGTGCTAGGTGCAGGAATTGTTCATCCAAATGTTTTAAAAATGAATGGATATGACCCAGAAAAATTTGGTGGTTTTGCATTTGGAACAGGAATTGATAGGCTAGCTATGTTTAGATATGGAATTACTGATATGAGATACCTATATACAAACGATGTTAGATTCCTTAGCCAGTTTGACCGTAAGGATTGAAAAAATAATGGCCATCTAGGGCTATTAGTAGTAAATAAAGATTTACAGAGAATATGTAGGGGCGATTTTAATCGCCCGCAATAATATTGTTAAAAAATATAAATATTTCAGTATTATTAATTGTAAATGAAATTAAATAAAGGAGAAAAGTTTTTATGATATTAAGTACAAATTTTCTAAAAGATTACATTGATTTAGATGAAAATATAGATGTAACAAAATTAGCAGAAGACATGACAAGAGTTGGAAACGAATATGATAGTGCAGAAAAACTTGTACCTGCTACAAATCTTGTTATAGGAGAAATAATAGAATGTGAACCACATCCAGATTCAGATCACTTACATTTATGCAAAGTAAATATTGGATCAGAAGTTCTAAATATAGTATGTGGTGCACCAAATGCAAGAAAAGGAATAAAAGTAATAGTTGCAAAAGTTGGAGCAGAACTGCCAGAAATTACAATAAAAAAAGGCAATATTCGTGGTCAAGAATCAAATGGAATGTTATGTGCTTTATATGAGATAGGAATAGACAAAAAATTCTTATCTGAAGCAGATAAAAATGGAATATGTGAATTACCAGAAAATGCACCAATAGGAGAAGACCCTATTAAGTTCTTAAAATTAGATGATAATGCAATAGATTTTGAGCTAACTGCAAACCGTGGAGACTTATTAAGCATTTTAGGTATGGCTTATGAAGTTGGAGCAATTTATGATAAAGAGGTTAGAGAACCTGATTTAACTCATTCAGAAGCTGGAGAAGATGTAAATAAACAATTTAATCTAAAAATTGAAACTGATAATTGCAAATTATTTTTAGCAAAAATGGCTAAAGATGTTAAAATTCACGAAAGTCCAGATTTTATTAAAAATAGACTTATTGCTTCAGGAATTAGACCAATTAATAATGTTGTAGATATAAGTAACTATGTAATGTTAGAGCTTGGTCAACCACTTCATTTTTATGATTATGACAGATTAGGAAATACAATTCTAGTTAGAATGGCAAAAAAAGATGAACCATTAAAAACTCTTGATGGTCAAGAAAGAACTCTATCTGAAGAAGATATCGTAATTACAGATGGAAAAGAGCCTGTTGGTTTAGCAGGAGTTATGGGAGGCCTTACAACAGAAGTCGAAGAAGATACTACAAATGTTTTAATAGAAGCTGCTATTTTTGATTCTGTTAAAGTAAGAAAAACATCAAATAAAATATTAAGAAGTGAAGCAAGTAACAGATTTGAAAAAGGATTAGATCCTGCTAGAACTTATATGGCAATAGAAAGAGCATGTAAACTACTAGAAGAATATGCAGGAGCTAAAATTGCACCTGGAACTGTTAAATATGATAAAACAGTTAACAAAGAAAAAGAAATAGAAATTGAATATCAATTTATAAATAATGTGTTAGGAGCAGAAATTTCAAAAGAAGATATATTAGATACTTTTAGAAAATTAAAATTTAAGGTAGAAGATAAAGGTGAATCAGCTTTAGTTATTGTTCCTACAAGAAGAATTGATATATCAATAAAAGAAGATTTAGTTGAAGAAGTTGGAAGAATTTATGGAGTTGATAATATTAAAGGAAAACTTCCTGTAGTTCCAATGAAAATGGGACATACTGATAAAACAATCAGAGAAATTAGACATAAATTATGTGATTTAGGTTTAAATGAAACTTTAACATATGTTTTAATAAATGATAAAGAAGTAAATAATTTCACATGTGATGAATTTGAAGCTTTAAGACTACTAGATCCAATAACAGAAGACAGAAATACATTAAGATATACAATGATTACATCATTATATAAAATTTACGAATATAATAAAGCTAGAGAAAATAAAGATGTATGTTTATTTGAAATAGGAAAAGGTTTCTGGAAAAAAGGAGAAGTCTACGGAGAAAATCAAAAAGTATGTGTTCTAATGACTGGAAATTATTATGATAAAATTGGATATAACGAGAGTATTAATTTCTTTGATATAAAAGGTGTTACAGAAGAACTATTAGATTTCTTAGGATATAGTGGAAGATATAGTTTTGTTAATCCTAAAAATATGCCAAAAGAATTCCATCCAGGACAAACAGCAGAAATATCTGTAAACAATGATATAGTTGGAATTATTGGTAGAATCCATCCTTCAATAGAAAAAGAAGATGTATTTGTTATGGAAATCAATCTTGATAAATTATTAGACAAAAAAGTTGGAAAAATGAAATTTAAAGAAATTTCAAAATTTCCAAGTATAAAAAAAGATTTATCAATATTAGTAGATAAGGATATTCCATCAAAAGAAATTGAATTAAAAATAAAGAAAAAAGCTGGAAAACTATTGCAAAACATAACGGTATTTGACTTATATGAAGGAAAAAACATAATGAACAATAAAAAAAGTTTAGCATATTCATTAACATTTAGTGACCCATCAAGAACTTTACAAGATGAAGAAATAAATAATATTATGGAAAATATAATTTCAGACTTAGAAAAAAGTGGAATGGAATTAAGAAAATGAAAAAGCAATTTAAAGCATCTGAAAAAACTAAAGATAGTTTAGTAAAATCTTTTTGGTCAATTTATAAAGAAAAAGATATAAGTAAAATTTCAGCAACAGAAATAATCACAAAAGCAGGATATAATAGATCAACTTTTTACTTTTATTTTGATAATGTTCAATCTGTTTTAAACTATATAGAAGACATAATAATTAAAGATTTGAATTGTATTTTAAAAAATAAAAATCAAATAAAAGATTTTGAAAAACCGATGTTTTTTGAAGAATTAGTAGATTTTAATAAAAAATATGGAGAATATATAGTTTATTTATTAAAAAAGCAGAAAAATTATTCATTTTTATTAAAACTAAAAAAAGCCACAAAAGAGATTTTCGACAGAATACATAATGAAATTGAAAAAGATGAACAATTGAGCATTAAATATGCTTTTATTACATCTGCAATTATTGGTTCATTTTTGTATTGGAATAATCATAAAAAGACAATTAGTGAAACTGAGTTTTATAAATTGATTTTTAAACTTTCTAATGATACCTTTGATTATAATAAATAAAAGATTAAAATTTAGTAAAATTTAGGACCGGGTCTTTTTTGCAATTTGCAATTTGGGACCGGGTCTTTTTTTGCAATTTTAATTTGGGACCTGGTCTTTTTATAATTTTTTTTTTTTACAAATATTACAAAAAAACTTGATAATTTTTGTTTTTAGTGTTATAGTAATGAGGTATAATTAAGCTCAAAAACAGAGTCTATTTGGTTTGTTTAGGGTTTTACATTAGAAAGGATGAAATAAAAAATGAAATTATTCAAATCATACAGTGAAAAAGAAGTTAAAAAGGTTATGCCAATTATAGAAAAGATTAATTCTTTAGAAGAAGAAATGAGCAAACTTTCAGATAAAGAATTAACAGCTAAAACTCCTTATTTTAAGGAACAATTAGCTAATGGTAAATCTTTAAATGATATTTTACCAGAGGCATTTGCAGTTGTTAGAGAAGCATCAAAAAGAACTTTAGGGTTAAGACATTTTGATGTACAATTAATAGGTGGTATTATTTTACACCAAGGTAGAATTGCAGAAATGAAAACAGGTGAAGGTAAAACTTTAGTTGCTACACTACCAGTTTATTTAAATGCACTAGAAGGAAAAGGTGTTCATGTAGTAACAGTAAATGATTACTTAGCTAAGCGTGATAGTGAATGGATGGGTAAACTTTACAAATATTTAGGACTATCAGTTGGATTAGTTGTTGCAGGGCAAAGTCCAAAACAAAAGCAAGATGCATATAATTCAGATGTTACTTATGGTACAAACAACGAATTTGGTTTTGATTACTTAAGAGATAATATGGTTATATATAATAATCAATTAGTTCAAAGAGGGTTACATTATGCAATAGTTGACGAAATAGATAGTATCCTAATTGATGAAGCTAGAACTCCTTTAATCATTTCAGGAAGTAGTAATTCATCATCAGATTTATATAAAAGAGCTGATAGTTTTGTTAGAAAACTTGAAGCAAAAGTCATAGTTGAAGAGGATATTAAAAACTATGATCAACAAGAAGATAATGAAAAATATGATTATATAGTAGACCTAAAAGCAAAATCAGCAGCACTTACTCAAAAAGGTATTGAAAAAGCAGAGCGTGAATTTGGTTTAGATAATTTTAATGATATAGAAAACTCAACTCTTGTTCACCATGTAAATAAAGCGTTACATGCACATGGAGTAATGAAAAAAGATATAGATTATATAGTTAAAGATGGACAAGTTCTTATAGTTGACGAATTTACTGGACGTATAATGTATGGAAGAAGATATAATGATGGTTTACATCAAGCATTAGAAGCAAAGGAAAAAGTTAAAATTGCAGATGAATCAAAAACTTTAGCTACAATCACTTTCCAAAACTTCTTTAGAATGTATGGTAAACTTTCTGGAATGACTGGTACTGCTATGACAGAAGAAAGTGAATTTGAAGAAATATATAACTTAGATGTTATAGCTATTCCTACAAATAAACCAGTAATTAGAAAAGATGAACATGATGTTATTTACAAAAATGAAAGAGCAAAATTCAATGCAATTGTAAATTCTGTTAAAGAAGCACATAGTAAAGGTCAACCAATATTAATTGGTACAGTATCTGTAGAAAAATCAGAATTATTAAGTAAAAAGCTTAAAGAAGCAGGAATTAAGCATACAGTTTTAAATGCTAAATATCATGAACAAGAAGCTGAAATAATTGCTCAAGCAGGAAAATTCGGAGCTGTTACAATAGCAACAAACATGGCAGGACGTGGTACTGATATTATGCTTGGTGGAAATAGTGAATTTTTAGCAAAACAAGAAATGAAAGAAAATAAAGTACCTGAAAATCTAATTGAAGAATCTAACACATATTATGAAACAGATGACCAAGACATTTTAAGAGCAAGAGA
>DOYA01000141.1 GCA_003518755.1 Clostridiales bacterium
TTTCTAATCCTATTTCTCTTGCTAAATTTGCTTTTATACTTTCTTGTAATACATTATCTTGCTCAATTTTTCTTATTTCATAGAGTATTTCTTCACTTTTTATATATCTGCTATTTTCTGGTATTTTATTAATTTTCTTACCATTTTCAGTTTCACCTAATTCATATGTGCATTTTGAAACATATTCTTCAAAATATGGTACTGTTCCAATTATTTCTGGATTGTTTCTTTCTTTTCCTTTTAAATTTAATTTATGTGCAATTATATTTAATATAGTTGACTTTCCAGAACCATTATTTCCATATAGTACTGTTATATTATCAAATAAAAAAACATCCGGCTCCTTATTTTTTAGTATATTATAAGGATAAATATTTGAATTTTTATTTATGCTATTGCATAATTTAAATAATTTTAAGTATATCATTTTTTCTCGTATAATCAATTATATAGAAATATTAATCTATTGAATTGATTAATCCCTCCTCAATAATACAATTTCTACAATTTCGAAAGTATATCACCTATTATTGCATCGTATTTTATTAACGTAATTCCAAAACATTTCTTTCTGAACTGGTCACAAACTGTGACCAGTTATCAACAACTTCTTTTTCTGTTAATTGAAAACAAAATTTTTCTGGAAATCTATCTATATTTCTTCTAACAGCTTGATTGATTTTTTTTGTTTCATAATGATATAACTTCGAAACATCGCTATCCAACATCACTTGTTTTCCTCTAATTGTATATATTCTTTGTTTTATATCTTCTATATCATATACTTTGGCTTCCAAGGTTTTATTAGATTGAACAATTTCTTCTGAATTTATCATAATAATTTTGTCTTTCCTTAAACTTTTGTTCGTATTATATCATATATTGTTCTTTTATTCAAGGTTTTTTCTCAAAAAAATAAAGAATGCTATATTTTTATAAAATAACACTCTTTTTTATTTTTCTTTTAACATTTTACTATTTTCTTAAATTTGTTTTTTCCAAATTGAATTACTAAACCATTTTGAATTTTTATTATTTTATTTATATCATTTTCTAGATTAGAATTAATTTTTATGCCATTTCCTTGTATCATTCTTTTAGCTTCACCTTTAGAATTAGCAAAATTAATTCTTATCAATAATTCACAAATATTCATTTCATTTTCTGATATATCAAATTCTTCAATATCTTCGGGGATATTTCCTTTTGCAACTTGTAAATATCTTTCTTTAGCTTTTTCATATTCATTTACATCATCATACATTTTTATTAATTCTTTTGCAAAAAGCATATGAGCTTCTCTTATATCCACCATCATTATTGTATTGATTTCTTCTGTTGTTAAATCTGTTGCCAATTCAAAGTATTGTCTTAATAAATCATCTGGAATTTTCATACTTTTTTCAAATTTTTCAAAAGGAGAATCACTTAAACCAATATAATTTCCGAAGAGACTTACTCATTTTTTCAGTTCCATCTAATCCAACAAGTAATGGAAATGTCATTACTACTTGACATTCCTCACCGTAATCTTTTTGAAGTTCTCTTCCAACCAGCAAATTAAAAGTTTGATCAGTTCCTCCAATTTCAATATCTGCGTTTATTGCAACTGAATCATATCCTTGCATTAAAGGATATAATAGTTCATGCATTGATAGAGGTAAATTGTTTTCGAATCTATTCTTAAAGTCATCTCTTTCCATAATTCTTGCAACAGTATATTTACTTGCTAATTTTATTACATCTTCAAAATTCATTTTAGATAACCATTCTGAATTAAATACAATTTCTGTTTTTTCTTTATCTAATATTTTTGTGACTTGTTCTAAATATGTTTCAGCAGATTTTCTTGTTTCTTCAAATGTAAGTGCTGGACGTGTTTTGCTTTTTCCAGATGGATCTCCTATCATTGCAGTAAAATCTCCTATTACAAATACAATTTTATGCCCCATATTCTGAAATGTTTTTAATACTCTTAAAGGAACAGAATGACCTATATGTAAATCTGGTCTTGATGGATCGGCACCGAATTTTATTGTTAATCTTTTTCCACTATTTATTTTTCTTTCTAAATCCTCTTCATTAAATATTTGTATTGCTTTTCTTTTTATTATTTCTAAATCTTTCATATCTATATAATCTCCATTCTTTATTTATTTTTCGTTATATATAGATATTCATATAATAACCCTTGATTTTTTTTATTTGAAAAACATTGGGTCATAATATCACCTCCAAAATTCAAAAAAGCCAATTCATCCATTTTAAAGGACGAATTGACTCCGTTGTACCACCTTTATTCACAATATTAATAATGTAATATTGCCTCATTTTTAGCTTATTCGTAGCAACACGTTAGTTACTATAAGAATTGTAATTCAAATTTTATATACTGATAATTTCCAGCTACCATTATCTCTCTATAAGTTACTATAAAATCCTACTAAGTTTCTTTTTAAAGCATAACTAAATTACAATATAGTTATATTTTACCATTTTTTTCATAAAAATCAATCTCTCGTATAAAGTCAATAAGTTTTTAAACATTAGTTACAACCTAAAATGATACCATAACATCATTATTGTTTAATTCGATTTTTAAATCATCTTTTCTTTTTATATCTTCAATTGAATTATTTATTAAATGTTCTTCTAAGTCTACAAAATCAATATCTGGATTGAACTTAATCGTTGTTTCTTTTGGATTAATATTATTGATTACAAAAAAATCATATAAAACACAAATCAGCTTTAATCCTGTCTTTGCATCTTTTTGTGGTTTGAATGTTGTTATTGCATAACACATAAGTTTAATGTCATATAAAAAAACTGCTATTCTTTTTGGGTCATATCCAAGTTTGAAAATTTCATTTGAAAATTCATTATCTTCAAACTTTTCTTTTAGGCTGTCTGCAATGTATGAACGATATCTTTGAATCCCCCACTTAAAATTATCTCTTAATTCATATTTTTCGCTAGTCATTTTTTTTAAATATAAATAACTATTTATACTTTCCTCTATTTTGATATTCGTTAGCAGTTCATCTCTTACAGCTAAAAGATCTGCAAATGATAGTAAAAACATTATTTGGCTAAAACTTTCATTAAATATTGTATTAGCATATTCATATTTGACAATTTTCCCTTTTGCATCTTTAATTGTTTGGATTGCAAATTCATCACTCATCTCTGAGCCTATTCTATTAATCAAAGGATGCATTCCTATTACTAATTTTAGTAATTCTATTATTTCTTGTTCTTTTAATTTAATCCCATTTTCTTTTAATTCTTTGTATGATATTTTTAGTTCATTATATCTTCTTTGAGTCCATTTCACTCCTTTTACTTCATGATCTGCAACTCCATCAATAACACCTATATCATGCAATAAAGTACCTATTTTTAATATAAATTTTGCATCTACTGATAAATCATTATACATTGTATTATATTTTTCTATTATCTTATTGGTATTTTCAAATTCTGTCTTGATGTTTTGAGCTAAATTTCTATTTATTAGTTGATATACATATAATACATGTATATCCCATCCTAATCTTTTATATATGTTTAGCCCTCCTCTTTTTATTTCTGAACTTTCACCTATATATGAAAACATATCACTTAATAAATTGCTCTTGTTACTTTTTGTGCACCTAAATAGCCAAAGATATTGTGCTGAATTTTCATTAAACAATATATCAGACATTTTTGGTTGAATGTAGTTTTCATATTCTTCTTGATTGATTATACCATCATTGTCATATATGTATTTTTCTACATTTGTAAATCTTTTATAGTTTTCTTCAGATTCTTCATTTTTTAATGCTAAACTTCTATAAATTTTTCCATAATCTGCATTTAATAGCTCATCAATTGAAAATTTCATATAGATTTCCTCTTTTTCTTTATTATTTTATAACATCTACATTAGTGTAAATTTATTTTTATGCTGTATTATTTTATTCAAAACTATTTTCATCCAATAAAGGTATAATCTCAAATCCGATTTCTTCATAAGGATGAACTTCTCTTAACTTTGAAATAATACGTTTAACATCTTTTACATCACAAACAAACTCTAATTTTTCTTCTTCAACATATTCAATTTTGTTTTTTTCTCCAATATATGGATTAGCTTTATCATTAGGCTTAAATGTTCCTATACATTTTATATTTTCAGAACAATGTGTATAGTTTCCTATATTTCCTGCTCCTGCTTGAAATACTGCATTTCTTACTTCTTCAACATTATCTATAGGAATTGGAACACATATTTTTACTTTTTTAATATCAAAATTCATTATTATCTCCTTTTTGTGCCATTAGGGACGGTTCTTTTTGGCACATTTTTTTATTATTTCCTAACCTTTCGCATTACACAAATATCCTTTATTAAGCTCTATCGTTTTGCCTGTTATTGCAGATTCTTTTATTGCTTCTAAAATCTTTTGATTTTCTATTGCATCTTCAATATTAGAAGCATTTTTAAGTAATTCAATTTCATTATTCTCTACAGCAGATAGTATTTGCTTTGCATAGTATATAAAAGAACCTTTAAATATCGAAATTTTATTATCTTTTTCTTCCTGTGTTACATCATCTACTGGAATTATTTGTTCTTTTCCTTTGTCATCTAGAAAATATCCTATTAATTTGTTCTCTAAATCAAAATGTAATTCTCCTTTTTCTCCGTATATTGAAAATTCAAATTCATTTTTACCTATAGCACTACATGTAGCAGATAGATTTACTGTTATATTATCTTGAAAACTAATACTAGAACTAAAAAATGAACATGCTGTTACATTTTTTATTGTTCCATCATAAGATTTTCTTTTTGGAATAACAACATCCATGTTTCCTTGTACAGTTAAAACTTCTTTATCTAGCCAAAATCTTGCCAAATCAACTAAGTGGCTTCCCATTGCAAGCCTAACACCGCCACCTTCTTCATCTTCCAAACTCCATGTCCATTTCATTTCTTTATTTGAAAATCCAGTACTTTGTTGATGTATTTTAATATAATACAATCTCCCAAGTGTGCCTTGTTCGATGATTTCTTTGACTTTTTCTAAATATGGGTTAAATCTTAATTGATGATTTATAACATTAATTTTATTACTATTTTTTATAAGTTGGTTTAGTTCGTATGCTTGGTCTATTGTAAGAGTAGCTGGTTTTTCTAAAATCATATTTTTTCCCGCTTCTATACAATATTTAGCATATTTATAATGATATTTGTTTGGTGCAGTAATACACACTAAATCTATATCTTTTAAGTCTATAAGTTCTTTGTAGTCTTTACAAGCTAACTTTATTTTGCATTCTTTGGCAAATTCTTCTGCTCTTTCTTTTG
>DOYA01000148.1 GCA_003518755.1 Clostridiales bacterium
ATCAGTTTTATTTTAACATTTACAAAATTGCTTAAAGCCAAAAATCTCCGGTACCGGTGACAACAACTATGTCAAAAATCTCCGGTACCGGTGACAACGACAACAATTACATCTCTACATCTATTTCATATATCCTTCCGTCATCTTGCAGTTTTATGCACTTTTCTTTTGTCTCTTTTCCATTTATTGTAAAGCTATTTATTCCATAATTCTTCTTATTAGGATTCTTTACTTGGATGTTATATATTGTTCTGCCATATTTGTATTTTATAGTGTATTCCTTCCAATCTCTTGGAATACATGGATTTAAACTTAGTATTCCTTTTTCTATTTTTAGTCCTAAAATGTATTCTATTCCAGCTTTATAAAACCAACTTGATGATCCAGTATACCATGTCCAACCACCTCGACCTGCTAAGTTCCCAGCTCCATATACATCTGCTGGAATTACATATGGCTCTACTTTATATTGATTAGCTGCTGCTTTGTTTCTTGAATGTTCTATTGGATTTATCATTTTGTAAAATTCAAATGTTTTATCTCCATTTTTTAATATACTTTCTGCAATTATTGCCCAAATAGCACTATGTGTATATTGACCGCCATTTTCTCGAACTCCTGGTAAATATGCTTTTATATATCCTGGATTTAAATCTCCTTCATTAAAAGGTGGGTCTAGTAATTTGATAATTCCATTTTCTCTGTCTACTAAATGATTTTCTAAACTTTCCATAGCAATTATTTGTTTATCTTGATTTCCTGCACCAGATATTATTGCCCAACTTTGTGCAATTGAATCTATTCTACATTCTTCATTTTCTATACTTCCTAAAATTTTTCCATCATCCATATATGCTCTTCTAAACCATCTGCCATCCCAACCATTATTATTTAGTGATATTTGTAAATCTGATAAAATCTTGGTATATTTTTCATATCTTTGAGTTTCACCCTTTTGTCTAATATATGGCAAAAATCTTTGAATAATATGATAAAGGAAAAATCCCAGCCATACACTTTCTCCTTTTCCTTTATTTCCAACTTCTGAAAAGCCATCATTCCAATCACCTGTACCAATTTTAGGAAGACCATTTTCTCCAAAATTTAAAGACTTTTCAATAGCTCTTATTGAATGATAATACATTGTTTCTTTTACATTAGATTCTGGATATATATCATATCTTTCTGCTTCATTGTCTTGCAGAACATTTCCTTGTAAATATGAAGTTTCTTCTTCTAAAATTGAACTATCACCTGTACAATCAATATATTCTTCTAAAACATATACCATCCACAACAAATCGTCTGAAAACCTCGTTCTTATTCCACGAGATGTTTCTTCATGCCACCAATGCTCAACATCTCCCTCAATAAATTGATGTTTTGAATGTTTTATTATTTGATTTTTCATCATTTGCGGATTTATATATTTTAAACACAATGTATCTTGGAGCTGATCTCTAAAGCCATAAGCACCACCAGATTGATAAAATCCAGTCCTTCCAAATAATCTACTTGTAATGGTTTGATATAATACCCATCCATTCAGAATAATATTTATAGATTCAATAGGTGTATAAACCTGTAATCTTTCAAGCTTTTCCTTCCACATTTTTCTAATATTTTCGTTTTCTTGCCTACAATTTGATATTTTACTATATTTATATGCAATATTTTTTGCATCTATTAATGACTCACTTGCTCCCAAATTTAATAGAATTTCTTTAGAACTCATACTCTCTAATTCTACTTCTATATGGATTGCAATACAATTTTGTTTGCCAAAACCTGAACTATTATTAAGCCTTACTTTTCTTAGTCCATCTGGATTTGATAATCCTCCTTTTCCTAAGAAAAATTTCTTATCTCCTGTAAAACTTTTAATCTTTTCTGAGCTTGTTACATATATCTTACTTTTAAAATTTGGTTCATATAGGTTTTCAGCTAAAACAATATTTGAATTATCATCATAACTTATCTTAATATAACCATTTGAACTTACTTCATCTTCTCCAAGAGCTGGCTTAATATAATAAACTATCTTTAATTTTTTTCTTTCAATTGTATTATTAGTTAATTTTAAAATATTTATTTTTATTGAATCATCTTTTGGCACAAAAGTTTCAAGTTCTTGTAAAATTCCTTGGGATTCATGAATATATTTTGCATATCCAAAACCATAAATTATATTATAATCATTTTCATCTGGCATAGGGTTTAATCCTAATGACCATTTTTTATTAGTTTTTAAATCTTCTAAATATATTATTTCTGATGGAATATCTATAAATGCATAGTTTTGCCAACTACTTATTCTATTTAATCTACTATTTTTATACCATGTATATCCTCCCATATTTTCTGTAATTAAACTACCAAACTTCTCATTTGCGATAATATGGCTCCATACTGTTGGCAACCTATTATTCTTATTTACTTTTATTAAATATTCTTTTCCATCTGGTGAAAAAGCTCCATATTCATTGAAATACTTATTATCTGTACTTTTCAAAACATTGTATTCTGATTTATATTTTTCTTCCTCACTATTTTCATAAATATATTCATCTGGAATATTTTGGATACTTGCCAAATACTCTTCTTCTAAGTCATTTATTATATGGCTCAAATCCCCTTTATGAGTATCAATTGTAAAGCATGAAATAAAGTTTAATAAGTCTATATCTTTTTTAGGCATTTCATTTTTTGATAAAATAAATATCCCTGCATTTTGGTTTATCATATATGATAAATGCTTATCTTCAATTTTTGAATTTATTTCTTCTAATACATAATTTTCATAACTATGATATTCTTCATCTAAAAATACTAAATCTATTTTTATGTTTTTACTTCTAAAGAAATCATACATTTTTAGAACTTGTTCTATTACATCTGTATCATTTATATCTCTTATTTTAACTAAAACAATTTTTAAATCCCCAGAAATCCCATATTTCCATAATTCACTTTGTGAATAATTTGAAATATTTATCTTTTTAATTTGTCTTGATCTTATTGGATTATCAAATAGCATATACCCTAGAACTTTTTGATATAACTCAATTTCTTTACTTTTCACTTCTAAATATCTACATTCTGCTTCTATATTTGCTTTTGATATTTCAAAAGCTTTTTTGATATTTTCTAAATTCTCATATTTGCTCAAATTTTCAATTGCTTGTATTTTATCTTCATTTACAGAAATAATTTGTGTTATACTTACTTTTTTTCCTGCAGGAATTTTAATAGTTTTCCTTAATGCAACTTCTGGCTCTTGCTGAAGCCCCAGTTTATTAGAAAAAGGAAGTGATTTTTCTACTGCAATAGGTAAACTTAAATCTCCTCTTTGTTTTAGTCTTTCCTTCTCTATCTCAAATTCATTATCAACTATTGTTTCTGCATCTGTTGTATATAAAGACTCTAAATATATCTCTTTTTCATTTTTCCCTCTTTTTTTACGCTTTATTTCTAAGATATTATTTTCATAATTAAAAATTAAAAATAAATTATTAAAAGCAGGATGAGCAATATCTTGTGCTTTTGTCGATAATATTGGTTCAAAAATTGTTGTTACCTCTAATTCCTCTTCTCTATTTCCTTGATTTTCTACTTCTAAACATCTAATTTCTACAGGTTCTTCTGGATCTAAAGTTATTTTTAATTTTGTCTTTATAAAATCTAATTTTCCTTCAAAACATACTTGATCT
>DOYA01000050.1:0-3211 GCA_003518755.1 Clostridiales bacterium
TGCTATAATCAAATTAATGATATTCATATCATCAGCATATTCAGTAATCTTTATTGCATTACTAGGCAGTGAAGAATATATGTTTTCATATTCAATAAATCCATGTGTAACTCCAATAAAATTAATATTTCCCATCTGCTACTCCTTTTTTTGTTTGTTAATAACTATAACTAATGATATAATCCAACCTACAATAGTCCATCCTAAAAATGTATTTATCATCAATATTTTAGATAAATCTTTGTGTCTCTTTTTTATTGCTATAATTGAAGGAATAAAATATAATGTGATAAGTATTAATACTATTGATATAACTATAAAAATTGCAATAAAAAGTGCTTTAGTATAGTTTTCCATACTTTAAAATGTTTCCTTTCATTATTATATAGAATTATTAATTTGTCTGTTTTTATGTATTTTACTTGCTTTATCTAAAGTTCTAAATTTATCCTTATCTTTCATTAATTGTCTTGCTTCTTCGATAGTACACCATTTTATATCTATAGATTCCTCTGAAATTTTAAAATCCTTTTTCTTAACTATAAATAAATACAATATATGATAATGATAATGTTCTGGTTCGTTTTTTATCGGGTCATCAGGAATTATATGCACCTCAACATCAAATATTTTTCCGCCTAAATCATCATATTCTGTAATACCGCCTTCTTCCTTTACTTCCCTTTTAGCAGTATCTAATGGATTTTTTTCATTCTCACTATGTCCTCCAAAATATAACCATATTTTAAGTTTTTTGTGATAATTTAATAACACTTCTCCATCTTCATGCATAATCAATGCACCTGCAGTTACATGCCCTTTTAAATTAGTTCTACTATAACAATTTTCATTTGTTTTTAAAAATTCTAAAATTTTTTTCTTATCTTCTATTTCCATTTCATCTTTTGGTGTATATTCTTCTAATTCTTTAATTAAATCAAATTCCATTCTTTATTCCTCCATGTATTTAACTGTTAAATGAATTATATTAAAAAATGCTAAATTAGTAAAGTTTTTTTATGAATTTTTCATTGGGGACTGTCCCGTTTGCTAAATGGGAAAGGTTTTAATGAAAAATTTCTCACAAAGTTTTAAACACATCCCCCGAAATATCTATAATATCCTTTATCGGTATTGTTGTTTTATTTTCTAAAATAATATTTTGATTATATAAATCAATTTTTTTAACGACTCCTGTAACTGTTATATATGCTCCGCCATTCTTTATTAAATCAGGAATGAAGTATGTAAAAGTAACTTCAGCTTTTCTATGTAATTGTTTTGTAAGTATATGTATTTTTGCATCTAATATGCTTTTTAATTCATCACCTATATCTATTCTAGATCCTACAGTTCTTGCTGTTTCTGTAACTAAATCTTCATATCCGAGTTAAAGCTGCAAAAGGAGCAAATTGGCTAGACCTGGCATATAAAGACATTGGTGGATGTTTTTTTGATTTATGATGGTCCAAATTTATTATATCATCATATTTATGGTCATATTTTAATTTCATTATCCTTTATGTCCTCCTATCTGTCCATTTCTTTCAATAGTTGTACCACCTTGTATAAAATTCATCCCTTTTAATATTGCATTTTTTCCATATTTAGATTTAATATTAAGTACAGCCTTTTGTAATGATTTTTCTTTTTTTTCTTGTTCTCTTTGTTTCGAAATTAAGTTATAATCAATAAACATATTCATTTGCTCAAAAACTTGTATATCTTTATAATTATCTTCATTTACAACATCACAAGCAGTTAAACTTAATCTCCTAGTAAATAAATTTTTATTTATAATTTTATCATATAATTCTATAAATTTATCTGAAATAATTTTAGTTGATGCAGTTTTATGGTCTATGTTAATTGTTCCATGCGCATGTTTTGGCACTTCTCTACCATAAAAATCCAATTTAATTTCACCATCATAATTATTTTTTAAGTTGCTTACATCATATCCAATTTCTAATACAAGCTTACTTGTTATTAAATTTTTATTAACTAAATCAAGTGATAAAAGCTCTGCCATTTCTTTAATTATTAGTCTTGTTTGCTCATAATTATATGGTTCTTTTAATACTTGTCCTGAACTTAAACTATTTGATACTGGTTTATATGATTTGGCACTTTCAATTGTACACGGCTCATAACCCCAAGCGTGGTCTATAAGTAATTCTGCATTAATGCCAAATAATTTAAATAATTTCTCATCATTTTTTATAGATTGTCTTGCAACATCTCCCATTGTAAACATACCATTTTTTTCTAATTTTTGAGATATTCCCTTCCCAACTCTCCAAAAATCAGTTAAAGGTCTATGGCTCCATAAGAACCTTCTATAAAAAATTTCATCAAGCCCTGCAATTCTTACTCCATATTTATCAGCATCTACATGTTTTGCGACAATATCCATTGCAACTTTTGCAAGGTACATATTTGTACCAATACCAACTGTTGCTGTAATTCCTGTTTCATTTAAAACATCTTGAATGACTTTTGTTGCAAGCTCTCTAGGAGTACAATTATATGATTGAAGATAATGTGTAATATCTATAAAAACCTCATCTATTGAATAAACATATATATCTTCCATAGAAAACCATTTTAAATAAATATTTACAATTTTTGTACTATATTCCATATAATATTTCATTCGAGGTGGTGCAACAATATAAGCTAATTCTAAATCATTGTTATTTCTTAAAGCTATGTCATCATAACTTGTACAAGTAAATGTATGATTAGGACTGTTTAACTTTCTTTGTAGGTTTATCTCTTTTACCTTTTGTACTACTTCATATAACCTTGCTCTACCTGGTATTCCATATTGTTTTAAAGATGGACTTACTGCCAAACATATTGTTTTTTCAGTTCGACTACTATCTGCAACTACTAAATTCGTTGTTAATGGATTTAATCCTCTTTCCCTACATTCAACAGAAGCATAAAAGCTCTTTAAATCAATAGCTATGTATATATGCTCGTATTTAGTTTCCTGGCTATTCAATTATTCCACCTCCCAAACTATCGTTCTCAATTTGTATTCTATCATAAAAAATATAATTTGTAAACATTTGTTTTAGATTTTGTTGTTTAAATTGGGACCGGGTACTTTTTTTTAATTTTAATTTGGGACCGGGTACTTTTTTGCATTTTATAAAAAATAACTAATCCGCGTCAGCACATCGTTTTTTTAAATCCGTATGGT
>DOYA01000050.1:3316-4326 GCA_003518755.1 Clostridiales bacterium
TTAAACAGGATTAGTTATTTTCATTAAAAAAAGGACCCGGTCCCAAATTGAAAAGTGACAATATTTTTCCATTAGCATAATATAGTGTATAAGTTTTATGCTTTTAGTAGATAATATAGTAAAAACTAGAAAGGATTGTGAAATATGAAAACTATTTGTATTAAAACAAATAATGAAAATGCAATAGAATATCTACTAAAAATGCTTAAAGACTATAATTTAGAAGATGTTTATTTTTCATGTAAAAAATTTAAGAGTTTTAAGAATCTATTTATTCATTATAAAGGTTCAAATTTAAAATGTTTTTTATTCAATATTTCAGAAATTCTTTCTTTTTTGATATTAGAGCTCTATGAAAAAGATATAGTAAGTAGAATACTTTCCACTGATTACTTTTATTTTAATCAAGCTGAAAAAAAAGAAATCTTACTAAAATTTGATGATTTAAACTATGAAGATAGAGAGACTATTGCCTACAAAGAGGAAAAACTATCCAAAATATTTTTTGATTTATTAGAACAAAACAATAAACTATATCTAAAGGGTGTTATAACCTTTAGACTTTCTGATTATATACACAAATTACAAAATCAAGTTGACTCTGCAGTAAATCAATACTTAATAGAAAAAGAGTATAATGAATTTGTATCTTTATTAAGAATATATATAAATACAGAACATTGTAAAACTGATTTGGTACATTTAATATATAGCAATGGCTCTCCCACTTTACTTGATAAAAATAAAAAAATCATAAGAACTGATTCTAATATATTAAATGCCAAATATTTATCAGATATTACATTTTCTGATTGTGATATAGCCCTGAATACTTTATTAAATTTAATACCAAAAAAAATCTATCTACATCTAATTGATAATAAAATTGATGAATTTATAACTACTTTGAAACTAATATTTGAAAATAGAATAGTTTTATGTACAGACTAGTGTGGTAAATTGGGACCGGGTATTTTTTTTACACCAATGAAAATAACTAATCCTGTTTA
>DOYA01000050.1:4363-7750 GCA_003518755.1 Clostridiales bacterium
AATCCTGTTTAACCGCACATCATTTTTAAAATCCTATGGTACCCCCTTTAGGGATACCCACCATACGGATTTTAAAAACGATATGCTGACGCGGATTAGTTATTTTTTAATAAATGTGCAAAAAATACCCGGTCCCAAATTGACCAAATTGAAATAGCATATTTTTTATTTCAGCCTAATACATTTTACTATGAAAAAGTTTAAAGTTTTTTTGCTGAATTCTTTGATTATGGTTATAAGTTCATTTGTATTACAAATTATTAGGCTTGTGTTTAATATATATGTTTCAAATCATATTAGTCGTGAAGCCTTAGGTGTTTTTCAATTGATAATGACTACATATATGTTTGGAATTACCTTAGCTGCATCACGGAATTAACATTACTTCAACTCGTATAGTTTCAGAAGAATTGGCTTTTGGGAATGATTATGGTATTATAAAATCTATACAAAAATGTATTATTGTTAGCTTGGTATTTGGAACTATTGCAGGTATAGCATTTTCCCTATGTTCAAACTTTATAATCAGTGTATGCCTACATAATAAAATTGGTAAAGATATAATTTATTTAATTGCTGTTGCTCTTCCTATGATTGCAATTTCTAGTAGTATTTCTGGATATTTTACAGCTGTTAGAAGAGTTTATAAATCTGTAATTGCAAATTTTTTAGAATATGTTGCTAAAATAATTATTACTATTTTTTTACTAAAAAAATATATACCTTTAGGTAATATTGAAGGTATATGTTTTGCATTAATTTTAGGAGATGTACTTTCAGAAGTATGTTCTTTTACATATAATATTTTTGTTTTTGTATTTGATATAAATATGCATTTTGGAAACAACTTTAAAAATAGAAATTCTTATTTATATAGAATCTTTAGAATTCTATTGCCAATTAGCCTTACCTCTTACATACGTTCTGGATTATCAACTTTTAAACAATTACTTATTCCATCTAGTTTAGAAAAAAATGGTTTAAATTGTGACAAAGCCTTAGCAGATTATGGAACAATTACTGGTATGGCTATGCCTGTTGTAATGTTTCCAGCAACTTTTTTATATGCAATATCAGGGCTTTTAATTCCCGAATTTTCAAGATATTATGTAAAAAAAGATTACTTAAAAATAAAAAAATACTCCCATAAATTAATATTTGGAGCATTTATATTTGCAATGTTTTTTAGTATAAGCTTTTTATTATTAGGAAATAATCTAGCCGAACTTATTTACAAAGATGCTACTATAGGATTTTATATAAAAGTATTTGCTCTACTTTTACCTTTTATGTATGTTGATATTGTTATAGATAGTATTTTAAAGGGATTGGATGCACAAGTAAGTGTCTTATACATAAACATACTAGATTTACTTGTTAGTATTAGCTTTATTTTTTTCTTTGTTCCAATGTTTGGAATCAAAGGATTTATTGCTTCAATATTTGCAAGTGAGATATTAAATTTTGCTTTAAGCTTAAAAAAGTTATTTGAAATAGAGCATTCTTGAGAATGAAAAATCAACTATATTTAATTAAATCTCATACGTCACATTTCTCACATCCCACATCTCACTCTATTCTACAAATTTTTCCTTCTCAACTGCCCACATGCTGCATCAATATCTGATCCAAGCTCCCTTCTAATTGTAGCAACAATTCCATGTTCATTTAAATAATCCCTAAATTTAATTATGTTTTCATTAGAGCTTTTATCAAAAGCTCCATTTTCAATCTTATTTATCGGAATCAAATTAACATGACAAAGCATTCCTTTTAAAAGTTTTACAAGCCCTTTTGCATCTTCTAAATTGTCATTATTATCTTTTGCTAAAGCATATTCAAAAGAAATTCTTCTATTAGTTTTTGCAATATAGTCTTTACAAGCTTGAATTAGTTCTTCTATTGGATACCTATTATTTACAGGCATCATACTTGACCTTTTTTCATTATTTGTTGCATGAAGTGAAATTGATAAAGTACATTGAATATTTTCTTCTGCTAATCTGTAAATATTAGGAACTAATCCTGATGTAGACACACTAATATGTCTTGCTCCAATATTAATTCCTTTTGGATTATTTATTATTCTAATAGAATTTACTACATTATCATAATTATCTAACGGTTCACCTATACCCATATATACTACATTTGATATTTTAATTTTCTGATCTCTTTCTACTGCTAAAAGTTCTTCTACAATTTCTCCTGAACTTAAATTTCTCGCAAATGCAATGCCAGTAGAAGCACAAAACTTACATCCCATTTTACATCCTATTTGTGTAGAAACACATAAACTATATCCATGATGATATTTCATTAAAACAGTTTCTATTGCATTTCCATCAAGTACATCAAATAGATATTTTATTGTACCATCTGAGCTTTCTTGTTTTCTCAAAATATTAAAAATACATAATGAATAATTCTGTTTTAATTTTTCTCTTAATTCTAATGATAGATTTGTCATTTCATCAAAACTTGTTACATTTTCTTGATATAACCATTTAAATATTTGCTCAGCTCTAAAAGGCTTTTCTCCAATACTTATAAGCTCTAGTTTTAATTCTTCTAAATTATAATCTTTAATATTCTTCATTGTTTCTCCTGTTTTAATTTCTTAACTAGTCTTATATAATAATTTCATCAATTCCTCGGCTCAATACGGTCTCTAGAAAGAATAAATTTTAACAAACCGAGCCTCTCGCTGTTCTTGCTTCGCAAGCCATCGCTTCCTCAGTTTGTTAAAATCAACTCTTTCTGACGCGACCTCCAATCACATTCGGAATTTCATAAATTATTATATAAGACTAGTTAATTATAATATAAATATTGCTAAAAATCAACTTGACATATATTTAAAAAAAATATATATTAGTACTATATAAATTTAAGGAGGTTATTTATTATGAATATTATGAAAAAATCAATAGTTATATTGATGATTTTTACATTTCTTATGAGCTTAAACATAATTTCAAAAGCTAAAAATGAAATTGAGGAAAATATCCCTGATATAAATGGTGATATAGATAACAATGATGATATTAATGCTAGTTTAGATGATATTCTTTCTAATAATGGAATTCCATCAGAATTTAATAGCGTAATTGAAAAAAGTGATAGTGATGGAAATTACTTTAATATATCAAAAAATTCTATTACACTTGATCAGGAATTTAGTGGAGATGTATTTATAATGTGTGCTGATAAAGTCACCATTGATTCATATGTCTCAGGTAATGTATTTATTTGTGCAAATGAAGTTGAAATAACTAAAAACGCGGAAATTACATCATCTATGTTCTGTATAGCTAAAGATATGAAAATAAATGGTGGTATTGATTTAAATGCATATTGTATTGCAGGTAATTTTAATTTAGGAGA
>DOYA01000111.1 GCA_003518755.1 Clostridiales bacterium
AATACTCATATTCCAGAAACAACAAGTTTAACAGGAAATAAAAAATGGGAAGATAATGATAATCAAGATGGAAAAAGACCAGATAGTATTAAAATTATTTTAAATAAGCAAATTGAAAATGGAGAAGTACAAGAAGCAGGAAATCAAATTATTACGGCAGAAGATAATTGGACATATAATTTTGAAAATATACCAGTATATGAATCTGGAAAAATATTAACATATTCAATTAGTGAAGAAGCTGTTGAAGGCTATACAATGCAATTAGATGGAAATAACATCATAAATACACATATTCCAGAAACAATAAATATTTCAGGAACAAAAAATTGGGAAGATAATAATAATCAAGACGGAAAGAGACCTGAAAGTATAAAAATAGTATTAAATAAAAAAATTGAAGACAAAACAACTCAAGTAACAACAAAGACAGTTCAGCCTGATGAAAATGGAACTTGGTCATACAAATTCGAAAATTTACCTGTTTATGAAAAAGGTAAAAAAGTAGAGTATTCTATTGATGAAGAAAAAGTTCCAGAATATGAAACTATCATAGATGGTTATAATATTACAAATACTCATATACCTGAAACACTTACAATTGAAGGTGAAAAAACATGGGTTGATGCTGATAATCAAGATGGTTTAAGACCACAAAGCATTATAGTAAAATTGATTAAAGGTGAAAATGACAATAAAATTGAGGTATCAAGTAAAGAAATTTCAAGTGATTCTCAAGGAAAATGGACATATAAATTTGAAAATTTACCAAAATATGAAAATGGTAATGAAATTAAATACAGTATAGAAGAAAATCCGGTAGAAGGATACAAACAACGTATTGTAGGTACAGATATTATAAATACACATGTTCCAGAGATGATGACAATTAGTGGAGAAAAAACATGGGAAGATGCTGAAAATAGAGATGGAAAAAGACCTGAATATATAACAATTAAATTATATAAAGAGGTTGGAGATAATAAAACACTTATAACATCTAAACAAATATCTCCTAATTCAGAAGGAAAATGGCTATATTCTTTTGAAGATTTACCTAAATATGAAAATGGAAGTGAAATCAAGTATATCTTAGAAGAGGTAAATATTGATGGATATACAAAATCTTTTGATGGATATAATTTAACAAATACACATAATCCTGAAACAACAAGTATTTCAGCAAAGAAAATATGGGAAGATAAAGATGATCTTCTTAAACTAAGACCAGAAAGTGTTGACTTTAATCTTGTAATTGATGGAGTTGTATCAAATCAAAAATTAACTGCAAATGAAAGCAATAATTGGCAAGTTACATTTAATGATTTAAGCAAATATAAAGACCAAGGAACAGAAATAAAATATAACATTATAGAAGAAAGAATTACAGGATATAAAGAACCAGTATATGGAACAGAAAATGGAGTAGTTACTATTACAAATACAATAGATTATCCATCAGTTAATATTGAAAAAAATGCTGAAAAAATTAAAGCTGTTGATGGAAATAATTTTGAAGATATAATAAAAGATGAACAAGGAAATATAACAACAAAAGTAAATAGTGTTGGAGATATTATTAAATACGAAATCATTGCAGAAAATGATGGTACTCAAGTATTAAATAATGTTAACATTGTTGATCAAAACCATAATGTTAAAGTTCTAAAAATAACAAAAGGTACTGATGTTTACGAAGATACAGGAAAAGAAGCAAATATTACAGCTGGAAATAATTTATTAGCATATTTACCAGATGGAGTTGAATATAAATTAGAACCTAATGAAAAATATATTATTGAAATAGAATATGTTGTAGAAAATATTAATAATACTGCAACAATAGACAATATTGCAGAAATAACTGCTAGAGCAGATAATGAAGATGTAACAGATAATGATGATGAAAAAGTACCTGTAACACAAGTTATAAACAATAGTATAGAAAAAACTTCAGTTAAAGTTGGAAATACAACAGTTACAGATGAAAACAGGGAAACAATAAAACTTAGAAAAGATGATGTAATAACATATGAAATCAAGGTTTCAAATCTAGGAAATGTTGATTTAACAGGTGTAAAAGTTACAGATGATCATAATGTAAGAGTTAATAAAATAGAAAAATTAAATGATGATGGTTCAAGAACAAATCAAAATGATTTGGTAAGAACAGCAACATCAGAAAATTTACTTGGAAAAGATGTTTTAGAAGCAGATACAACATATATAATTACAGTAACATATGTTGTTCCAGATAACGAAATAGATGAAGAATCTGAAAATGGCGATAAAATTATAAATAATGCAACTATTACAACAAATGAACTTCCAGAAAAATCAGATGATGATACATTAACAAAAAATAGCGAAGCAATAATAAATATGACAAAATCAAGTAGAGTTTTAAATAAAGAAAATGGAAATAATACAGTATATGAAGGAGATATTATTGAATATACAATAACTGTATCAAATGATGGTAATATTTCAGGAAGTGCAACAGTTAAAGACTCAGATTTAAAAGACAATATTAACAATGAAAAAGTTACAATAATGAATGGCAGAACAGAATTAAATAAAACAGAAAGTCTTACAACAAAGTGTATTAATGTTTCATCAAATAAATCAGACGTAACTACTATAAATGTTAACCAATTAGCTAATGGATATGAAATTCCTTCAATAGATAATGGAGAAAGAATTGTTATAACATTTAGAGTAAAGGTTGGAAAACTTTTACCTGGAGAAACTATAGTAAATACACTAGCAGATCAAGAAAACACACATACACAAAATGATATAGAAGCATCTATTAATTTAAACAAAGAATTATTGAAACCTCAAAATGTTGTTTTAGTTATAGATTTATCATTAAGTATGGCAGAAGATGTAAATTATCATGGTGCACAAGACCCAATGGCAGATACTTACCAAAAAACAAGATGGTATGCACTAACTCAAGCACTAGATAAATTTTTAAATACATATATGAAAGATGGAAATCTTGCAGGAAATACAGTTACAATTATAGGGTATAATAATGAAGCAAAAAATCCTTTAGTAACAAATACAACAAGTCTTAGTGCAGCAAAAGCATCATATGCAAATGTATTTACTGAACAACAATATAATATGATTACAGGAGAAGATAAAAACGATGTAGATAACTTAACTGCAAAAAATACGGGAACACTTTTAGGTTCAGGAACCAATATACAAGGTGGACTTAGAAAAGCTTCAGATATAATTGGAAATAATGCAAAAGGTTCTAAAGTAATTTTAATGACAGATGGAGAAGCAAATAGATCATTAGATGCAAATGGAAATGCAACAGATTCAGGAGATCATGTTGGAAGAGCAATTAGTGAAGCAACTGCACTAAAAACTAAAGGAATTACGTTATATACAGTTGCACTTTCAGTTGGAGTTAATAACCAAACATATATAAATAGATTAGTAAATATGGCAAGTGAAGATGAAAATGGAGATAAATTAGCAAAATCAGCTGAAGATATGCAATCACTTGTTGATTATTTTGAAAATGTTTCAGAAGTTTTATCAGAGCTACATGTTACAGGAACAACAGAAAATGGAATATTATATTTGTCAGATAGCATTTCAATAGATTCTAGATATGTAAAAAATGTAGAAATTACAATACCAAACAATGATGGAATTAATCAACCAATTACAATAACTTGGGTAGAGTTTACAAATTATTATAATGCAACAGCTAAAACGATTAATATAAAACAATTAGCTTCAGATAAACATATAAAAGGTATTACAGGTGCAGTTAAAATAGATATTAATGTTGATTCTACATTATAATACAAAATAAGAGATTTAAGTATATATTACTTAAATCTCTTTTTGTAACAAAAAAGTAATATTGTTTTAACATAAACGTAACATAAATAGTGTATAATATAATTTAAGATTGTATAAGAAATACATAAGATATTTGCCTTTTAACTTATAGGCAGGAAGGGAAAGATAGCTTTATAGCTAATAAATGCTTAAATTATGTATATTAATAAATATTTAAAAAAAATGAATATTGAACCTATATCAGAAATAAGAGTAAAAGAAAAATGTGAATTTGCTAATAAAGTTGCCATGATAATGACAGATAGTCTAATTGATTACAATTTGGATTATTTAAGAATTGTTGATATATTACAACATACTGGAATGTATATTGCCAAGATACCTAAGAATTTATCTCCAGTTAATTATTCATATTTAGATATGAAAATATATATATCTGAAAATATAAATCTTGATAGTAATAATGAATATGTATTACACGAAGTAATACATAGAATTCAAGAGTATAGGAACAAAAAAGAAAAGTTAATTCAGCTTGGACTATGTGATGTTAAGGAAACAAAGATTAAAGGATTGGCATTAAATGAGGCTGCAATTCAGTATATAGTACAAAAAGTTTTAAATGGAAATGTTGAGATAGTTGACATTTATAATATGAAAATTCCTACAATTAGTAAAAATTATTATCCAATACTTACAAATCTAATTGAACAAATTGCTTTTTTAGTTGGAGATGATAAACTAATAGATAGTACTTTAAATTCAAATAATGAATTCAAATATGAAACAATTGATATATTAGGTGAAGATGTATATAATTCTATAGAAAAAAGCTTTGAACAAATATTAGAAACAAAGAATTTATTATTAAAAGACACAGATCAAAGTATATTCGATAAAAATGTTGATTTAATAAAAAAGGTTTATATTGATACACAAAGTAAAATAATGAATTCATATTTTAGTAATCAGTTTAAAAAGATAAAAAACACAGAACAGCTTAAAGATTTTAGCAATAAATTAGTAGATTATAGGCAATATATTGGATCAAATGAAGGTCAAGTTTTATATTCAGAATTTTTTCAAAATATGCAAGATAAGATTAAAGAAAAAGAACAAAGTTATATAAATAAAGCATTAATCGTTGTTAAAGAAAATAGATTTACAAAAGTTTATAATAAAATAAAAAACTATTTTAAAAGTTTAGTATTTCAAAATTAATAAAGCTCTTGGGTATTAGAAACCAAGAGCTTTTAAAAAAATATTTTTAAAATATGCAAAGCGATAGTACTTGCAATTACTTTCCAACTTACTTTTAACGAGTGAAAAAATACGTTTTTAACTGCAACTAATTTATGTT
>DOYA01000176.1 GCA_003518755.1 Clostridiales bacterium
ATATTTTTTCTTGATTTACTTCATTAATAAAGAAAAAATCATCTTTTGAATCTTCTGAAGCTTCACTTTTAGAAATAAAACCTTCTCCTTCATTTACTCTATGTGCATTTACAATAATTTTGCTTTTTGCAGCTTGTCTAAAGATTTTATCCAAATGGATTGTAGTAATTCTTTCAGATTCAATTATATCTTTTAAAACATTTCCTGGTCCTACTGACGAAAGCTGGTCACTATCTCCAACTAAAATCAGTTTTGTTCCAAGATATACAGATTGTAGCAAATAATTCATTAAAAACATATCAACCATAGACATTTCATCTACTATTACTATATCTCCATCAATTGGTGTACCTTGGTAATCTTGATATTGCTTATATAAACCATCTTCGTTAATTTTACCAATTTCTAAAAGCCTGTGTAATGTACTTGCTTCATATCCTGTCATTTCAGTCATTCTTTTAGCAGCTCGTCCGGTTGGTGCTGCTAGCATTATTTTATTATTCTTCTTTTGATAGATTTCTATAATTGATTTAATAATAGTTGTTTTTCCTGTTCCTGGCCCACCTGTAATAATTGTAACATTATTATCATTTACAGCTTTAATAGCTTCTTTTTGTTTATCAGAGAGTGTAATTATGTTATTCTTTTCGACTTTTTTAATTTCATCTTCAATGCCTTTAACATATTTTGAATTCTCATATTGGTCTAATTTTATCAATCTATTACAAATTGCTTTTTCAGTATTATAAAAACTTTCCAAATAAACCCACTCATCTCCATCATCACGTTCTTCAATTATGATTTCACCTTTTGCTTTAAGATTAATAATATTTTCTTCAATTTCATCAATTGAAACATCTAATAGATTATGTGTATATTCTTCTAAATTTTGTAAAATCACGCAAGAATGGCCATTATAAGTAGTTTGAATAAGAGCATATTTAATACCGCTTTGTATTCTTTTTTTAGAAGTCTCATCAGTTCCAAGTTCTAAAGCCATTTTATCAATTTGTCTAAAATCCACACCTCTAACTAAATCGATCAAAACATATGGGTTATCCTTAATTTGTTCAATTGCATTGTTCCCAAGTTTATCATATATTCTTTTAGCATTTTCAACACCAATACTAAACTTTTCTAAAAAGCCTACTATTTGCCAAACTTCCCAGCTTTCGATAAAGCTTTCAGAAATATCAATTGCTTTATCTCTTGTAATCCCTTTAATTTCGGCCAACTTTTCAGGAGCATATTTAATAGTATCAATAGTATCATCTCCAAATTTTTTAACAATCTTTTTAGCAGTTGCAGGACCAACTCCTTTAATAGTACCATTTGCAAGATATCTTTCCAAAGCATCTAAAGTTTGAGGCATAACTTTTTCAAAGCTTTCTACCTTAAACTGCTCACCATATTCCCTATGTTCAACAAACTTTCCAATAATCTTTAAATTATCTCCTTCAACAACAAAAGGAAGATATCCAACAATAGTTTTAACATCTTCTAACTCATCTATATACATCTCTGCAATAGTATAACTATTCAATTCATTCTGATAAATAATTCCTAGTATTTCTCCTGAATATTCCAATTAAATTCTCCTTTTTGGCAATTTGGGACCGGGTATTTTCTTGCACGTGCAATTGGGACCGGGTATTTTTTGCACATTGCTATCAATATAACATAAAATCAATTATTTTACAACATTTTAATTTGGCAATTTGGGACCAGGTACTTTTTGCACATGGTAAATTGGGACCGGGTATTTTTTTAACGCCAATGTTTTTCTATTAATCTTCTACTTACTCTGATTATTCGTCTAATTTGTGTTGGATTGGTCCCTTGAATTTCTTTTAATACTTTGATTTTTTCATAATTCTTTTCATTCTTAAAATAATTAATAATTTCATCTACAGAATTAAACTTAAATTTTTCTAAAATTATTTTGATTACAATATCATCACTTAATTTTCTTATCATCTCAAACTCTGCTAATCTATTAACTTCTTGTTTGCTCTCTTTTTTTGTGGTATATTCAGTAAAATTATTTATATCATTTCCTAAATAATGCATTAAAAACCTTCTGTCAATAATTTTTTCTTTACCAATATATTCGTGATAGCTACTCCACTTATACTTATCCGTTTTCTCAATTCCTGCTTTTTCTGGATTTCTATGAACATAACGACAGACTTCTAAAAAATACCTTTGACTTTCAACTTTTTTACTATTAAATCTATTCTGAACAAATGGACCTTTTCGATCATATTTTCTATTAAAATAACTTGCATACCTAATAATTAAACTTTGAATTCCTTTTGATAAATTTTCATTTTCTATTGATATTACCAAATGTACATGATTATTCATTAAACAATATGCTAAAATTTTATACTTAAACTTTTTCTTTGTTACTTTTAACTTATTTAAAAAAACATTTCTATCTTCATCATCATAAAAAATTGTGCTTTCATCTATACCTTTTATGATTATGTGATATATTTTTGAATTACTAAATTCTCGTATATACTTTGACAATAAGCATCACCCTCCTGTATTTTTTCATATTGTACCACATAGTTTCCATAATGTCTATAATTTTTCGCAAAAAAGTGTAAAAAAAGGAACCTGGTCCCAAATTGCCAAATTGCCTGTGCAAAAAGGACCTGGTCCCAATTGCACGTGCAAAAAATTACCCGGTCCCAATTTACCAATTTAACACTTGACTTTTTTTATAAGAAAGAATATACTTCATGTAGAATTAAATATACAAGGAGGTAAAATCAAATGGATAACCTAATTGAAATTAGATGGCATGGACGTGGTGGCCAAGGTGCTAAAACAGCTTCACTTTTATTGGCAGATGCTGCTTTTAATACTGGTAAATACATTCAAGGCTTTCCAGAATATGGTCCAGAAAGAATGGGAGCTCCAATTACTGCTTATAACAGAATAAGTGATACACCTATTACTGTTCATAGCAATATCTACGAACCAGATTATGTTGTTGTTGTTGATGACACACTTTTAGAATCTGTTAATGTTACTGCAGGTTTAAAATCTACCGGTGCTATTGTAATTAATACAACAAAATCAGCAGATTATTTAAAATCAGTTTTAAAGGGATATGAAGGAAAAATTTATACTATTGATGCAAGAAAAGTATCTATGGAATGTTTAGGTAAATACTTCCCAAATACTCCAATGCTTGCAGCTATCGTTAAAGTTACAGGTATTATGTCAGATGAAGCTTTTATTAAAGATATGGAAGGATCTTTTAAACACAAATTTGCAAAAAAGCCAGAAGTTATTGATGGTAATATGAATGCTATTAAAATGGCATTAAATGAAGTAAAAAGTATTTAATGAAAGGAGTTAAATATAATGACAGAAATTAATAAAAATACCCCTATGGAAGAATTAACCATTGGTGGAAATATTTATACATCTGGTAATAGTAAAGAATTTAAAACTGGTGACTGGAGAAGTATGAGACCTGTTTATATTGAAGAAAAATGCAAGCAATGTGGCCTTTGCTTCCCTGTTTGTCCTGAAA
>DOYA01000020.1 GCA_003518755.1 Clostridiales bacterium
CTACAGTAGCTGCAACAACATCAATAAGAACAGGACTAAATCCAATAGAGTCTGGAATGTTAGGATGGGATATGTATTTTAAAGATATAGATAAAACTATTGAAGTATTTACTGAATGTGAAAAAGGAGATGAAACAAAAACTCCTTTACCAGAAGTAAAAAAAGTAAAAGAAAAATATATGAAAACAAAGACTATAGTAGATGATATAAATGAAGCAAATAAGTATAAAGCATATGAACTAATGCCTTTTGAGTTTGCAAAATACAGACATTTTGATTTAGATGATATGTTAGACAAAATTGAAGAGTTATGTAATCAAGATGGAAAAAAATATATTTATGCATATGACACAGAGCCTGATACAGTAATGCACAGATTTGGTACTTATTCAAGCGAAGTAAAAGACTTAATACGTTATAGAAATATTATGGTAGAAAAGCTTTGTAATAAAATGGAAGATACAGTTGTTTTTATAGTAGCTGATCATGGTCATATTCCGATAGAAAATATTCAATTAGAAGAGTATAAAGATATTGTTGAGTGTCTGGAGAGAGATACTTCTATAGAGCCTAGAGCTGTAAACTTTTTTATAAAAGATGGTATGAAAGAAAAATTTGTTCAAGCATTTAATCAAAACTTTAAAGATGATTTTGATTTATATACTAGGCAAGATGTAATAGATAGCAAGCTTTTTGGAGAAGGAGAAGAAAATAAGGTTTTTAGAAGTGCACTTGGAGATTTCTTAGCAATTGCCAAAACTAATAAGGCTATATATTATAATAAAAAAGGTGAACATCTATCTAATCATGCTGGCTACACAGATGATGAAATATATGTACCATTAATTGTTGTAGAAAAATAGTTTATACTATGATTGAAACAAATAAAAGGAGATTATAAGATGTTAGAAAATATTCAAGTATTATACCATAGTAGTATAAAAATAAATATAGAAAAAGTGATCTATATAGATCCATTTAAAATTGAAGATGATAGCCATGATGCTGATATTATTTTTATAACACATAGTCATTATGACCATTATTCAGAAGAAGATATAAAAAAGATAATTAAAGAAAATACAAAAATTATAGTAACAAGTGATTTAAAAGAAAAGGCTGAAAGTATTACAAATAGTAAAAACATAATAATAGTTCAACCAAATGAAAAATATTGTGTTGAAGGGATTAGTTTTGAAACAATTCCAGCTTATAATATAAATAAAAAATTTCATCCAAAGCAAAATAATTGGGTTGGATATGTGATAGAATTAAATGGATTAAAATACTATATTGCAGGAGATACTGATATTACAGATGAAAACAAAAAAGTTAAATGTGATGTAGCATTTGTTCCTGTTGGGGGAACTTATACAATGACATCAAAGGAAGCGGCAGACTTAGTAAATATTATAAAGCCAAAAATTGCAGTTCCAATTCACTATGGTTCAGTTGTAGGAACAAAACAAGATGCAACAGATTTTGTCAATTTACTTGATGAAAGAATTGATGGAAAAATATTGATGTAAGGAGAGAAAAAAATGCAAAAATTTTATGTTTTAGGAACATGTGCAGGAATATCAGATAAAGGGTTTACTTTAAGTGGAGTATTACAGCATAACGATAAATGTCTTTTAGTAGATACTGGTGGGGGAATGCAAATATTAAGGCAACTTAGACTTTCTGGAATAAAAGTTTCAGATATTCATGATGTATTTATATCACATAAACATATAGACCACTTATTAGGTTTAATTCCTTTTATAAGAAAGATATTGACTTCTATTAAATTAGGCGAATATGAAGGGAATTTAAATATATATTGTGATAAAGAAATTAAAGAAATTGTTGATTATATAATTAAAGCAACTTTTCAGAATGCTTTTATTAATGAATATGAAGATAGAATTAACTATCAAATTATAGAAGATGGACTAGAATATGATGTAATAGGATATAAAATGAAAATTCTAGATACTTATTCTACTGCATCTACACAATATGGATTTGAAATTATTTTAGAAGATAATAAAAAAATGTTTTATTTAGGAGATGTTCCTTGTGCTACTCAAAATTATGAAAGAGTAAAAAATGCTGATTGGGTTTTACATGAGGCTTTTTCAACAAGTGAAAAAAACAAGTATACTGGATTAATAAAATATTATCATTCAAATGTTGAAGATGTATGTAAAAATATGAATGATTTAAATGTTAAGAATTTAATATTATGGCACACATTAGATGATAATATAGAAACAAGAAAACAAAGATTTTTAGCAGAAGGTAAAGAATATTTTGCTGGAAATTTATATGTTCCAGATGATTTAGATGTGATAGACTTAGATTAATTATTAAAGATATATGAATAAAGAAGGGAGATTAGAATTATGAAAATAACATTTATTGGAACAGGAAATATGGGATGTAAGACAAGGGCAAATACAAGTGTATTAATTGATGACTTATTAATAGATGTAGGTTGTGGTACAGTTAAGCAATTAGGAAGATTAGATATAGAGACTAAAAGTATAAAATACATATTAATATCACATTTTCATTCAGATCATTTTGCCGATATTTTACATATTTTAGTAACTAGACGAATTAGAAAAGAGAATGATAATAAAATAAAAGTATTAGGACCAATTGGAATTGAAAAAACGATAAAAGATTTTTTAACTATAACTCAAGACAATGAAATTCTTTTAGATGAGCTAGAGATAATTGAACTAAAAGAGAATGAAAGTTTTAAAATTAATGAATATGTTATAAAACCTTTGCCTCTTGTTCATGGTAAAACAAAATCAATATATGGTTACATTTTAGAAAAAGATAATAAAAAAATAGGATATACTTGTGATACAACAGTATGTGATAATTTTGAAGAAATATGTAAAAATGTAGATTATTTGTTTGGTGATGTAAATGGTATAACAACAACTCCTATGCACATGGGATTAGCTGATTTTACAGAATATGCAAAAAAATATAAAAAATGCAAATTTTATGCAATCCATAGAGGAGACTATGAAGATAGAAACGAATATGTAAACTTTCCCGAAGATGGAGATGTATTAAAAATATAAGGATTGAAAACATTTATAAGAGAATTAAAAGGATATAATTAAAATGGAATTAATTGATAAAGATGTTATTTTAAAATATGAAGATAGATATATTGAATTACCAGAAGAGTTACAAAAAGATATAAAAAAATTTTGGGAAAATGTTATTAAAGACAATCCGAATTTATTCGATGGAGAAAATTTTGTTATAGAATCAATGCATGAAAATGAAAACACAATCGAATTGCTTGCAGTTAAGTCTCATTATTCACATTATTTATATAATGAAAGAGTTGGCATTCAAGAAGAAAAGTACAGAGCATGTTCACCATGGACTGGAATTTTATTACAAACAACAGATAATTATTTAGTAGTAGGACAAATGGACAAAACAACTTCAAAACCTGATTGTCTACAAATTCCTGGAGGGCAATTAGATACTTCTGATATTAATGGAGATAAACTTGATTTAATACAAAATCTTAAAAGAGAATTAAAAGAAGAAATAAATATTGATTTGGATACTATTGATTACAAATTTAAATATTTAGAATATTCTAATATTAAAAGAAATGTATATGGTTTTATAGCATTAGGAAAAATTGATAAAACAAAAGAGGAACTAATTATACATTTTAATGAGTATAAAAAATATCTTTTAGAAAACAATTTAGAAACTGAATTTGAAAAACTTATATTTTTCAAAAAAGAAAATGCACTTAATGAACTTGACAAATTACCAAATCCTAAAAGACCATATCTAAGAGAGCTTTTAAAAGTTGCCATGCAGTAAATTTATAGAGTCACAAAAACCTTTCTAAAGAATAATATATAATATTAATTTATTTAGGGAGGTTTTTTATGTACGAAGATTATATGCAAAACTTTTGGAATTATCCAATAGAGGGGTATCAAAATACATATGAACAATATCCAGATAATTGTGGGTATGGATGTAATATGAATAGAAATTATTATGAATATGATTATAATTATTCACCT
>DOYA01000060.1:0-4145 GCA_003518755.1 Clostridiales bacterium
ACATTAGGAAGATTCCAATTAACAGGAATTCCAGCTGCACCTAGAGGAGTACCACAAATAGAAGTTACATTTGATATAGATGCAAATGGTATAGTTCATGTTAGTGCTAAAGATATGGCAACAGGAAATAGCCAAAATGTAGCAATTAC
The DNA here is from genome assembly GCA_003518755.1 of Clostridiales bacterium. GTDB lineage: Bacteria > Bacillota > Clostridia > TANB77 > CAG-508 > CAG-269. The sequence continues at coordinate 150 of DOYA01000060.1, forward strand.
AGCTTCAACAAATTTAACAGATGAAGATATAGAAAAAGCTGTTAAAGATGCAGAAGCTCATGCTGAAGAAGATAAAAAGAAAAAAGATGAAATCGAAGTTAAAAATAATGCAGAAAGTTTAGTATATAACAGTGAAAAAACTTTAACAGAATTAGGAGATAAAATTTCTGGAGAAGAAAAAGCAAAAATTGAAACAGAAATTGAAGCTACTAAAAAAGCATTAGAATCAAATAATACAGAACAAATAAAAGAAGCTACAGAAAAATTAACAAAAGTATTCTATGAAATGAGTGAACAACTTTATAAAAATGCGAATCCAAATGCAGGAGCAGAAGGAACAGCAGATCCAAATGCGGGGGCAGATGCAAATGCTGAAGGAACAAGTGATAATGGTAATGTTTATGATGCAGATTATAAGGTGGAAGATGATAATAAATAAAATTATTTAAGTGATTTATTAATTATTAAAAAATGTTAAGGAGAATTATAAAAAATGGGATGGTTAAGTGATTTTTATTATGGGAATTCAGAAGAAGAAACTTTTACTGATTATGGACAAAAAGGTTTTGCTTATCCAAGTGGAAGATTTGAACCTTTCCATAGTGGAAAAGTTCACCCAGATAGGGCAAAAGAAATAGTAGAAAATAATCAACTATATTCAAAAGTATTTGAAAGGTTACCAAAAGAATTTCAAGATTTTGGCTATTATTATTTTTTAATTGCATTAGGTTTTATTGCAACCGATAATGAACAGGCAGCATTTAGTGCAGTAATACCTAAAAAATCAATTATGAAAAATAAAGCTCAAAAAGATATTGAAGACTATAATAAAAGAAAAGGCAGAAAAGTTGAGTATGGAGATTGTAGCGATAATTATTACAAAGCTCTTGAAAGCATATGGAATGAATTAACGAAAGGAAAGACTGTACAAAATGGCAGATAAAAAAGATTATTATGAAATATTAGGAGTAAGCAAAACTGCATCAGATGACGAGCTAAAAAAAGCATTCAGAAAAAAAGCAAAACAATGGCATCCTGATGCAAATCCAAATAATAAAAAAGAAGCTGAAGCAAAATTCAAAGAAGTAAATGAAGCTTATGAAGTATTGTCAAATCCTCAAAAAAGACAAATGTATGACCAATTTGGAACAGCTGACCCTCAGCAAGCAGGTTTCGGAGGAGGTCCATTTGGTGGAGGTAATGGATATTATTCATATAGTAGTTCTGATTTTGGAGACTTTGGTGACTTAGGGGATATTTTCTCTTCATTTTTTGGTGGTGGATTTGGAGGACAACGTTCAAGTTCAAGAAGAAACAATGGACCAAGAAAAGGTGAAGATTTAAATATTGGAATAGATATTTCATTTGAAGAATCTTTTTTAGGTGTTGAAAAAGAAATAATAGTTACAAGGCAAGAAACTTGTAGCCATTGTAATGGAACAGGTGCTAAAAAAGGCACTAATCCAATAAAATGTCCAACATGTAATGGAACAGGTAATGTTACATCCTATCAAAATACAATTTTAGGTAGAGTTCAAACAAGAAGAACATGTTCAGACTGCCATGGAACAGGAGAAATAATAAAAGAACCTTGTGAAAACTGTCATGGAAAAGGAACAATAAGAAAATCTCCAAAAGTAAAAATAAAAATTCCAGCTGGAATAAATGATAATCAAACTGTTGTCTTAAGAGGAGAAGGAAATCCTGGAGTAAAAGGCGGACCTGCAGGAGATCTGTACATAACAGTTAGAGTAAGAAAAAGCTCAATCTTTAAAAGAGATGGAAATAGTGTATATTGTGATATTCCAGTTACTATTACTCAAGCAACATTGGGTGCAGAACTTGAAATTCCAATGGTAGATGGAAGTATAGAAAAATATAAAATTCCAGAAGCAACTCAAACAGGAACACAATTTACAATTAGAGGAAAAGGATTTAAGAGTATTAATTCAAGTATGCAGGGTAACTTTATTTTCAGAGTTGTTGTTCAAACTCCAAAAAAATTAACAAAAGAGCAAAGAGACTTACTTATGCAACTTGCAAAAACCATGAACGAACAACCACCTGTAAAGAAAAAAGGAATTTTTGGATAGGAATGAATCAAAATTTGTTTTTTCAAATTGGATTACGTATTAGGGAGAAAATGTAATAAATCATGGAAAGCAAACATACAAATAAATTTGATGATAAAACTATGTTTTTTAAAAAATTGCCAGATTTTAATCCATTATACAAAGGAACGTTTAAAAACGAATCTGAATATCAAGAATATGTTGACTGGAAGTCATCAAAAGAACTTATATATTTTATTGACAGAAACTATAAAATAATTTGGGCAAAAAAGGAAGAAAAAAGTCATGAAAAAATTGCCAAAAGAATATTAGAAAACAATCCTGAATTAAATAGGATATTTCAAAAGAGTAGCGAAAAAATTCCAGAGATTTTCTTGATAATGTATGGTTATATGCATTGTACAATGGATAGAAAAAAGAAAATTGTTAATATAATGTTTAGTGGCGTTTCAAATGATGATGAATTTATCCATAATATAATTAGAGGACATGAACATATAAAAAATGATCAATATTCAATTCAAATTACAGATTTAGCACGTGATGGAATGAGTGAAGAAGATTATAAAAAAGGAAAAGATAGTTATTTGCATAAAGGTATAGATGCATCTGTTTGTGACATTATAGGATATTTAGATTGGCATAAATCAATAGGAATAGAGCCATAAGGGGGAAAAATGTTATCAATAAATATTTTATGTGTTGGTAAAATAAAGGAAAATTATTTAAAAGAGGCTCTTTTAGAATATTCTAAAAGGGTCTCTAAATATTGTAATTTAAATATAATAGAAGTTCAAGATGAAAAAGTACCAGATAAATTAAGTGAAAAAGTAATTGAGAACATAAAAGATATAGAATGTGAAAAAATGTGTAAATATATAAAAAAAGACACATGTTTAATTGCATTAGATTTAAAAGGAAAAGAATTAAGCTCTGAGGAGTTTTCTAAAGAAATAGAAAATATTTCGTTAAATTATAGTTCAATTACTTTTGTAATTGGTGGAACACTTGGAATATCAAATAGAATTTTGAATCAATGTGATAAAAAAATATGTTTTTCAAAAATGACATTTCCTCACCAATTAATTCGTGTATTTTTATTAGAGCAAATTTTTAGAGGTTTTAAAATTTCTAATGGAGAAACCTATCATAGATAGTTGTCAATAGGGACGGACCTTTTTGACAACTTTTTTATGAAGATGTGTTTTTTATTGCTATTTTATTGAATCTATAATTACAAGCAAATAAAATGTTATATATATGTGGGAAAAATATAAAAAAATGTATCATAGTAGATACATTTTTTTATATTTTTAAACAAATTCAATTATTCTTTGTCCAAGTTTAGAAATCCTAGCCAAAGAATAAATATCTAGACCAGCCTCTTCAATTTTTTTCCTTCCAGGTTGAAAAGCCTTTTCAATAACAATCCCAACACCTGCAACATTACATTTTGCCATAGATAAAATTCTAGAAGCTCCAAGAACAGCTTCACCATTTGCTAGAAAATCATCTATAATTAAAATATTTTCATTTTCTTTTAAAAACCTTTTAGAAGAAGTTAAAGTATAATCAGAATTTTTAGTAAAAGAATGTACTTTAGTCTCATATAAATCATTATTTAAAATACTTGAATGTTGTTTTTTAAAAACAACCATAGGAACATTTAAGGCTAATGCAGTAGCAAACGCGGGGGCAATTCCAGAGCTTTCAATAGTTACAACTTTATTAATTTGCTTAGACTTAAAATAATTAGCAAATTCTTTTCCAATTTCATTCATTAAATTAACATCAACTTGATGATTTAAAAAACTATCAACTTTTAAAATATGTTCATTTAGTGCAATTCCTTCTTTTAATATTTTTTCTTTTAATAATTCCATTTTTTAATCCTTTCTGTTGTCACTGGTACAGGAGATTTTTG
>DOYA01000060.1:4204-10293 GCA_003518755.1 Clostridiales bacterium
GGAGATTTTTGACAATATTTTCTATGTTTATTAAGCTATATTTTAGCAAAATTAAAAGAAAAAATCAACTATACACATAGAGTGTTTTACTTTCAAATAGTGAATATATAATTATTTTAAGAATAAATCGAATGCTCCAATCGCATTCGATTTATTCTTAAAATATTTATATATTCACTATTTTAGAGTATGAAATTTTTTTGTATAATAAAAAATATGGCTTTAAATTAAAAAACGTGGTATAATAACAAAAGAACAGAAAATGTAGCCAAAAATCTCTGGTACCAGTGACAACAACCATGCCCAAAATCTCCGGTACTGGTGACAACAAAAAAGGAGAATATATGCAAGATAAAGAAAATACTATTTTAAATTTCATGAAAGATAGAGATTATGTGCCAATGAAAGCTAAAGAAATGGCACTTGTTTTAAACATACCAAAAGATAGGTATAATGAACTTATTGAAGTTTTAAATAATCTAGAGTCAGAATGTAAAATTATAAAAAACAGAAAAAATAGGTATAGATTAAATGATGATGATGTTTTAGTTGGAACATATAGAAGAAATTCTAAAGGATTTGGTTTTGTTAAAACTGAAGAATTTGAAGAAGAAATTTTTGTATCTAAAGATGATTCGAATAATGCACTTAATGGTGATAAAGTGTTAATAAATGTATATAAAAATCAAGAAAAGGGAAAAAGCGTTGAAGGAAAAATAGTAAAAATAATATCACATGGGAAAAACACTTTGGTTGGAACCTTTCAAAATAGCAAAAACTATGGATTTGTTATACCTGATGACAAAAACTTTGGAACAGATATATTTATTTCAAAAAGCAATTTTGGAAAAGCTAGAAATAATCATAAGGTTTTAGTTGAAATTATAAAATATGGGGAAAAAGGAAAACACGCAGAAGGCAAAATTATTGAAGTTTTAGGTAGACCTAATGAAGCAGGTGTAGACATGCTTTCTTTAATTAAAGAATATGGACTTCCTTCAACATTTCCAGAAGCGGTTGTAAATGAGGCAAAATCTAAAGGAGATAAAATTGATAGTACACAAATCAAAAATAGAGTAGATTTAAGGGATAAATTAATTTTTACAATTGATGGGGAAGATGCGAAAGATTTAGATGATGCAGTTAGAGTTGAAAAATTAGAAGATGGTAATTATATTTTAGATGTTCATATTGCTGATGTAAGCTACTATGTAACTCAAGACAGCTTATTAGATAAAGAGGCATATTTAAGAGGTACTAGTATTTATATGCTAGGAAGAGTTATTCCAATGTTACCTCGTGAGCTTTCAAATGGTATTTGTAGTTTGAATGCGGGAGAGGAAAGATTTACTCTTTCTTGCACCATGAAGATAAATCCTCATGGTGAAGTTATAGATTCAAAAATTTACAAAGCTGTAATTAAAGTAACAGAAAGAATGACATATTTGGATGTCCAAAAAATATTGGATAAATCAGATAAAGAAGTTCTAAATAAATATGAAAAATATTTAGATGAATTTGATAAAATGAAAGAGCTAGCTCTAATTCTTAAAAATAGAAGAATGGAAAAAGGTTATTTAAATTTAGATATTCCAGAAAGCAAGATAGAGCTTGACCAAGATGGATTTGCAATAGATGTTCATAAATATGAAACATATTTTTCTCATGAAATAATAGAACAATTTATGCTAACTGCAAATGAGACAGTTGCTGAAAAATTCTTTTGGCTAGAAGCACCTTTTGTATATAGAATTCACGAAGATCCTGATATAGATAAAATAAAAGAAGCAAATAAATTTTTATATAATATGAATCTAAAAATAAAAGCTAATAAAGATAAAATTTATCCAAAAGCTTTTGCTGAAGTATTAGAAGAAATAAAAGGAAAGGAAGAGGAAAGAGTAGTATCTAATTTAATTTTAAGAACATTGAAACTTGCTAGATATTCTGATGAAAACATTGGTCACTTTGGAATTGCAAGCAAATACTATTGTCATTTTACATCACCTATTAGAAGATATCCTGATTTATTTATCCATAGAATAATATCAAAATATTTAGATAGTAATTATAATGTTTCTGATGAATTTGTAGAAAAATACAAAACACTTGCTAAACAGGCTGCGATTAATTCTTCTGAAAGAGAAAAGGTTGCTACAAAAACAGAAAGAGAAGCGGAAAAAATTAAAAAGGCAGAATATATGGAATCTCATATTGGAGAGGAATATGAAGGAGTTGTTTCAAGTATAACATCATTTGGAATGTTTGTAGAACTTGAAAATACAGTTGAAGGTTTAGTTGGATTTAAAGATATGGGAGATGAATATTTTTATTATGATGAAAATAATAAAACTCTAGTAGGAGAACACACGAAAAAAACATACAGAATAGGAGATATAGTTCAAATTAGAGTAGTAAATGCAAGCAAAATATTAAGACAAGTGGATTTTGAGATATTAGATTGAAAAATAATTACTATTATATGTAAGACCAAAATATGGACAATGATATTTAAATTTGATACAAGTAAAAAGAAGCATAAATCTGTGAACCGAAAGATAGAGTATGCAATTTAATTATATATTTTTGGGTTTCACATCAGTGATGCTTATACACAGATTGTATTATAATAAGATATTATAATATTGACTAAAAGAAAGAAAAATTATATAATAATAAATATAAATATTTAAGTTTTAAACAAAAATACATATTTATTAAAACAAGAGATAGTAATGAGGTGAAAAAATGAAAAATAATGAACAAAGAGATGAAGAAAATAGTACTGACATAGCATTATTAAAACATCAGCAAGAATTTGATAAAATTCAAAAAAGAGAAAAAATAATATTAAAAATCAGTTTATTTTTTAGCAAATTATTTAATAAAAAAATTAAACCAGATGATAATAGAACCTTACAAAAACATAAAGATGCAGGAGACGGTTTTTCTTACTATATAGCATCACCTTATTTACAAGATAATAGTAATTTTTGTAGTGTTGTTGAAATTATAGCAGAAAATGGAAGACATGTTTATAAAGGCGTTGTAGGAGGGGCTGATAATGCTGTAGGGTTTATTGAATCTAATGTTACATTGGAAGAAATTGTATCTAACCCATATGGAAATGAAATTTTTTTAAGAATGCTATCAGAATCAAATGCAGCAGAAGTGCGTGACAAATATTACAAAAAACATGGATTGCCTACTGAAAAATTAGAAGGACACATGACATATTGGTCAAATCCTCATTTTGTTTTAGGAACAATAACAAAAGATAAAAATGGTAAATATTCGTTTGATGATTCAATTGGATTAGATATTGAAGAAGGATTATCTAAAGAAAGAGAGATAACTCAAAAAAAAGATGCTCTGCAAGATCCGAATGATATTTATATAAAAGTTAGTCCTAATATGGTTATTGCTTATGAAGGATGTGAGATATATAATGGTAAATGTGGACTAGGAATTAAAGGCGTGAATTCGGAAGGAATTTCATATTCTTATGATATTGGTTATACTAAAAAAGATAATGATGATAGTTTTTTATCAATTGGAGAGTTGCAATTTGGTTATAGTCAAAAAAGAACAGATGAAAATGCATTACCAATAGCAGATTTTCAAAACAAGTATTATGATGTAGCTATATGGTCAGGAGGTAAGAATTTAATTCAGTACTGCATAAAAAAAGAACAATGTGGATTTGTACAAGCAATAGGTAGTTTAATTACTATAGAAAAACTTGAAAATTTAAATCAGGATGATGTAATGATTTTAGGAGGTATTACATTAGATTCAGAAGGAAAATGCATGATAGAAGATCAAATTCCACAGTCTGTGAAAGATGCGGTAAAACAGTATTTAGAAGAAAAAAATACTGCTGAGATTATACCATTTAAATTTGGAGAGGGTAATGACAATCGAGATTAATAATAGTGTAGTTTGAACAAATAATAATTGCTCAAATTACACTATTTATTTATCTATTATTTTCCTAGTAAAATCCAAATTAGCTATACCATCTGCTTGATATCCTAAAGTATAAACATTTGTAGCAAAAATATCTTTTTCAATCATCATATTTAAATTTCTATTAATATTCTCATCCATAAATTTTTTAACAGAAGTAATGATTTTTAAGTTGGGATTCGTATTTGAAATTCTGCTTAACAGTTCTTTTCCATTTTTACTAAATCCAAGAACTCTTATATATGGATTTATTTTTTTTGAGATTTCCATGTTTTTTTGAGTTATTCCAAGTAAAGAATATAGTAAAATTCTTTTAATTCTAGTTTCTGTATATCTTTTTGATGAAACTTGGCTTATAAGGTCATATAAACTATTTGTTGAATTAGCTGCTTTTTTTATTGCATGTTCTAATCCTTCAGAAACATCAGGTAATTTTCTTAAAGAATCAAAATTTGAATTTCTTAAATTATATATTATTAATTTTTCAAAATCTGAAATATCTCTAACAAAATGCCCTTTGCTTAATTCTTCTTTTAAAATAGTATAGGAACTAGGAGTCATAGAACTTTTTAAATTGCGAGTGTTTCCTGTTTTAATCATTTCTCTAATTGATGTAGAAGAAGTTATTTTCCCGGTATAATCTTTGTTTAGATGATTTGTATTTCCTCTTGGAACTATAATAGGATTTATTTTTGAATGATGTTTTTTTAAAGCTTTTAAATACTCTATTGCTAATATATTATTTGAACCAGATAAAATAGTTCTATAAGAAAAATCATTTAAATATTCAATCAAGGCATTTTCTCTAGCTTTTGGAAAAGACAACCCTTTATCTAGTTCTGATTGTAAAAATAATTTATACTCTTTAGGTTCATCAAATAAGGTATTTGCAAGAATATTTAATCTGTTTAATTCTTCACACTCTGTTCCAAATGAAATATTGTCAACTATTTTTAGAGAATTTAAAATTTTAATTGCACCATCTGCAAAATTTTCTGCACTTGAAACTGAATAAAGAGTTGGTAATTCTATTACTAAATCTACACCATTATCAAGAGCCATTTCACATTTAGTCCATTTATCAACTAAAGAAGCTTCACCTCGCTGAGTAAAGTTCCCTCCAATTATTGCTACAACATAATTATCTTTTGTAAGTTCTTTTGATTTTAAAAGATGATATAGATGCCCATTATGGAATGGGTTATATTCAGCAATAATTCCTAATATCATAAATTCATATCCTTTCTCATTTACATCTGTAGACATTATATCAAATATTTATCAAAAATCAAGCAGTATTATTATAGTTTTATGCAAAAAAGCCTAAATATATTATTTTTTAATTCCTTGGCGAAAGAAATCTCTATGTACCTGTAATTTTTATTACGAAAATCAGTTACGATGTTGATTTCTCCAGTCGTCCTTCGCTACACTCTGGTTGGTCGCCTTACGTGGAATTTCAAAATAATATATTTAGACTTTATATCGTATTAGTATAAATTTGACAAATATATTAAATATGATAAAATGTAGGAAATTAATGGAGGTGCATTATGGAAAGAGTTGACAAAACAAACTATTATTTAGATATAGCTGAGACAATATCAGAAAGAGGAACATGCCTTAGAAACAATTATGGAAGTGTAATTGTAAAAAATGATGAAATAATTTCAACAGGTTATTCAGGTGCACCAAGAGGTAGAAAAAATTGCTTAGATTTAGGGTATTGTACAAGAAAACAAAAAACAGACTTAAGTGGTGCAGGTTTTGAGCACTGTAGGTCTGTTCATAGTGAGCAAAATGCAATAATATCAGCTAATAGAAGAGATATGATAGGCAGTACTTTATATTTAGTTGGAATTAATAAAAGAAATGGAGAATATGTAAAAGATAATTACCCTTGTACTTTGTGTAAAAGAATGATTATCAATGCTGGTATTGAAAGAGTTGTTATGAGAGATACAAAAACAGAGTATAGAGTGGAATTTATTGATGATTGGATTAAAAATGACGATACAATGGTAATTATTGTTTAGTATTCAAAATCTTAAAAGAGTAACTATATTATTTTTCAATCCCTTGGTGTCGAAATCACTATGTACCTGTAATTTTTCTTACGA
>DOYA01000060.1:10368-12344 GCA_003518755.1 Clostridiales bacterium
GATTTCTCCAGTCGCCCTGCGCTTTGCTCCGGTTGTTCGCCTTACGCGGGATTTCAAAATAATATAGTTACACTTTTAAGATTTATAAATTTCCAATCATAAATCCAAACAACAAGCAAAATACAGAGATTACTCCAATTACATCAAAACTAAATCCGTGGATAAAGCACAAATATAGAGCCTAATGTAAAGCCTATAATCACAAAAAAAGTTTGTGCATAAAATCTATCTAACAAATATTTTGTGATTTTCATAAATACAATTGAGCCTATTAAAAGTCCAATACATAATGGAATTAAAAATGGCAAATATATAGTAGAAACACTAAATAAATAGCTTTCATAAACACCTAAAAGCATTAAAATTAAAGTACTACTAACACCTGGAATTATAACCCCTGCTGACATTGCAAATCCTGAAATTATTAAAAATAAAAAACTATATTCATTAGATGATCTAATGGATATTTTTTTTTCTAAAATTACAAGAAATATTGCAACTGCAAGAGATAGGAATGTAAAAACTAGGTAATAAGGCTTAAAATCTGATTTTTTTTGTACATCTTTAATCAATTTAGGAATACTGCCTAAAATCAAACCAATAAAAACAAATTTAAATTGAACAGGATATGCAAAAAATAAATATTTTAAAATATTACCAAAAATAATAATACCAATTACCGCCCCAGAGACAATAGGAAATAGAAATTTAAAATTTTTTTTTATATTAATAAAAAAACCTAAAAATGCATCTATTAATTTTTCATAAATACCAAGAATTACGCATAAAACACCACTACTAATACCAGGTAAAATAGCCCCTGCTCCTATTAAAATACCGTTTGAAAAAATCAATAAAAAACATGTAATCAATCCTTTTAATTATTATATTTGATGTATAAAAATTTACTAACTAAAAAATACTTAAACGAGGTAGGAGGTAGGAATTGGGATATTAGACTTCTGATATCTGACCTCTTACTTCGTCTAACTATAACTTTATATTAAATGTATTAAAAAGTAGAACAATAAATTACAGATTTTAATAAAATTATTTTTCTCACGGTCAGGCACTTTTGATTTATGTGGGCATATAATTACCTAGAAGCAATTGGAGGTGCCTTTTGATGTTTTGGGGATGTTTTTTTATGGGATTTTTACAGTTCTTAAAAACAGCAATTATAGTTGTACGGATATATTACAGGAAGTAATTTATTTCCAGAGCCACTTACTCAAGAAGAAGAACAACAAGCATTAGAAAAAATGGCAAGTGGAGATGAAGGAGCTCGTAATTTACTAATAGAAAGAAACTTAAGATTAGTAGTTCATGTTTGTAAAAAATATTCAAACACTAATATAGATCAAGATGATTTATTATCAATTGGAACAATTGGTTTAATTAAAGGTGTGAATAGTTTTAATGTAAAAAAAGGCTCAAAACTTTCTACATATGTATCTAGATGTATAGATAACGAAGTACTTATGTATTTACGTTCAACTAAAAAATTAAATTCGGAAGTTTATTTAAATGAGCCAATAGGCAAAGATAAAGATGATAATGTGATTACCTTAGAAGAGGTATTGGAAAGTGATAATAAAAGTATAGAAGAAGAAGTTGACACAAAAATTAAAATAAAAAAAATGTACAATAAAATTAAAGAAGTTTTGAAAGATAGAGAAAAAACAATAATAGAATTAAGATTTGGGTTGAAAGGAGATAAACCAAAAACTCAAAAAGAAATAGCTAAAATGATGGGAATATCTCGCTCTTATGTATCAAGAATAGAAACCAAAGCAATTGAAAAATTGGCAGATGAACTCGAAGAATAAATTTTTCATTTGGAGACTGGGTACTTTTTTACATTTTATTAAAAAATAACTAATCCGCGTCAGCATTTCGTTTTTTACAATCCGTATGGTGGGTATCCCTAAAGGGGGTACCATAGGATTTTAAAAAATGATGTGCGGTTAAACAGG
>DOYA01000108.1:0-7265 GCA_003518755.1 Clostridiales bacterium
TACACAAACTTTCCGATACTCTCTTAAAATTATAACTGTTTTTCTCTCAAATATTTTAATTTAGTCGCCATACCGCCTCGAATGTGCCTTTCAGCTTTATTTTCATCTAAAATTTCTCTAACTTCTTTTGCTAATATAGGATTAATTTTTAATAATCGATCAGAAACATCTTTGTGTACTGATGTTACTTTCCGTAACGGTTTCTTTTATATCATTAAAGTTAGTAATAACAGCAGGTGTAGAGCCTATTTCATTAAGTAATTTAAGTCTTACCTCTACATTTGAAGCACTATCTACTTCAATAACATCTATTATTGTTTTTAGCATTGCATTTGTAATTGTTTGATTATTTAAAATATCATCTACTGTTTTTATTGTTTTAGTTAGTTCTTTTTCTAATACATCTTTTTCTTTTATCTCAGATGTAATTAGCCTTAGCTCTCTTTCAAGTCTTGCAATATCTTCATTTAATGGATTTGTATATTGTTTTAGTTCTTTAATATTGATTACTTCATTTTGGAACATTTCCATATATTTTTGCTTTTTGTTTGTTACTTTTTCTATCTCTTGTAAAAGACTTTCTTCACTTCTTTCGTTATTCTCTCTTAACTTTGTAATCTTCTCAAATTCTTTTTCAACTGCTTTCATAAAATTCTTTTTGTTTTTTATTATGCTTTTTAGATATACTTTTATTGCATTTAAAAGTTCTTCTTCATCAATTACAGTTGTATTAGGGCAATGATTTACACCCATTGAATTTCTTCCACTGCATACCCATCTTATATATTCTTTTCCTGTTTCTGAGTATTTTCTTCTCATTCTTCTAAATGAATAGCCACAATGTTTACAATAAATAAGTGTGCTAAATACATATTCTGTTTTTTCTCTTTTGTTATTTAATTTAAATTCGTTAGATCTTTGTGCCAATATTTCTTGTGCTTTATTAAATAACTCATCTGATATAATTCTCATTTCAGGTCTTTCAACAACTATCCATTCATCTTCTGGAATATCTTTTCTAGTACCTGTTATAAAATCTGTAACTTCACTCTTTTTATTTGTAACCCTACCTGTATAAATAGGATTTTTAAGCATTCTTACAATTCCATTTTGTACCCATTTTGTTTTATCTCTTTTAGTTCTTATTCCTCTATCATTTAAATCCCATGCAATCTTAGTTGTACCCCAACCTTTATACACATAGCTTTCAAATATTTCTTTTACAAGCTTTGCTTCTTCTTCATTTATCTTTAAAATGTATCTTTCATTTGGCATTTTATCATATCCAAACACAATGTTAGGCACTCTTCCTTTTTGTGCAGTAATATCTTTTCCAAACTTAACTCTTTTAGACATGTTGGCACTTTCCTGTTGTGCCATTGCTCCTAAAATTGTTAGGATAAACTCAGATCCACCTTCCATAACTTCGCCATTGTTTAGGAAATCAACTTGAACATTATATGATTTTAATTCTCTTACACTTTGCAATAAATCAACTGTATTTCTAGCAAAACGGCTAACATCTTTTACAACTACTTTATCAAACTTTTTAGCTTTAGCGTCTAACATCATTTGTTGGAATTGTTTTCTATGTTTTATTTGCTTTCCAGATATTCCTTCATCTGCATATAGCTTGTACAATTCATAACCATTCTTTTTTGTAAACTCATTAAAGAACTCAATTTGTTTTTCTAATGAATCCATTTGTGCTTCCTTTTCAGTTGATACTCTACAATATGCTGCAATTTTCATATAATCTTCCTCCTTTTTTCCGTTTCTTTTGTTTCGTTCTGTTACATTTTATCATAATATTTTCTTTTTTTCAATATATATGCAGAAAAAAACTACTCTCATTTTGAGAATAGTTTCTTATCAGATAATTACTACTTTTAAACTTTAAATTTATCTGTCTCTTAGTTCTTTTAAAAATTTTTGTGTTAATTGTTGAGTGTTTCCCTCAAAAAGTTTATCCCACATATTATTTTCTCTAGTTCTAAGTTCTATCGCAGTTTTTATTCTTCCATATTCATCATTTTTTAACACTCCTAATATTTTGTTTAAATAACCTATATATTTTGGATCTTTACAACAAAATGTCCCTACTGTTGTAAACAAGGTCATTATAAATACGATTGTTTTTTCACTAATTTCCATATTCTTTGCTATTTTAAATAAATCTATTGTTCTATCTATTAAATAATTAGTCAAGTCTGGTGAATCGCTATTATTCAAGCTACCTATTATTAGCCATCCCATTCTATTCGATACATTCCTTAATGCATTTTCCATATTATTCTCTATGCAACTCATACCAATATTATATATATTTTTATATAGCAATTTTTTTCTAGTATTATCACTTACTATAAAATTATAATTCTTTTCCTCTTCTAGAAAGTCTGCTAATAAATTAGTAACATTTATTACGTTCATTTCTTTAATTCTTGACCTATATATTGCAACATCTGATATTTCTTCAATAATATATATTCCTAATCCATTTGAAATTTTTCTATTTTTGTCTAATTCATCGATTGTATCATCAATTATAGAAAGTGTTAATTCTGCAAATTTCTTGTTTTCAATATTTACTGTTCTAATAAGAATACCTATATACAAATTAAATAGCTTCTCTTGAGCTTTTTTATCCTTTTGCTCCAGTAATATAATAGAATTCTTTAATCTCCTCAAAATCAAATAGAACATATTTACATTGTTGTTAATAATGAGCCTTGTGAATAATTCATCAAACTCATCACATATTTGATTCATCAGATTAGGATCATCTTTCTTTTCTTTAATAATCTTATCATATTCGGGTAAGAAACTATAATAATTACAATTCTGATTAATTATGCTTAACTCTAAAACTAGATTTATTATTATTTTTCTATTAAATTCCCCAAAATCTTCTTGCCATTCTTGCATAGTAATATTTAAATAGTAAAGCACAAATTCATTCCATTTTTCATCTTCAATTATTCTATTCTTTTCACTTGTTATTATTTCTATAAAATCTTTAACTAATTCTTTATATTGGTTTTCAATTATTTGGTTACCATATAAAGAATAATATATAACAACATCCTGAACACTATCATTTATATGGGTAATTTTGTATGTGAACTTTTCAAATATATTTTTTAGTATATTATATTTATTTTTATCATAGTTCTCTTTTTCAACATTTTTAACCATAATATAAGTCAATAATTTTCCAAAATATTTTAAATCTATATTTTTAAATGCATATTTTAATGATACATTAAGTTTATATAATTCATCTACAAACCATTCTATCCATATGTCATCTTTATCTAATAATTTTTCTCCAATTTCCATATTTAAATCATATAACTCATCCAATATTATTTCATCATTCTCTTGACACTTCTTTATAAGCAAATTTATTTTTTCTACATATTTTTTAAACCATTCTATTCGACCAATTTTTATACATATTTTTATATTTTGTTCTTGTTGTCTAAATATATTTGAAACTAGACTTTTACTTTGACAATCTTTTGCATAAGATATTTGATACAATCCAGAATTTACTATTTTATCAAAAATATACTCTGCCATTTCTTCTTTATTTTTTAATATCATAGCATTGCAATGTTCTATAAGTTTTTCAAATAATAATCCTATTTTCTTTGAAATATTATTGCAAACATAATATTCATCTTTTACTATACATTCATCAAAAAACTTATGAAAATCTTTAAAAACCTTATCAACCTCATCTTTCTTTATATTTTCTTTTTCTAAATTATTTCCTAGTTCTTTAAAGTAATTGTCCACATAAGTATTTATTGTAAATATCCTATTAATTCTGTATGTATAATAAAAAATAATTCCCACATTTATTACGAATAATATTAAGTAATATATTTCTGATACATAATTAGTAAATATAGTTAATACCAATACTCCAATTAGTATGTTAATAAATGAACATATTAAAATAATCTTCACTATTTTTAGAAAATTTTTTTCAATTATCTCCATTGGATAAGTATTTTTGTATAATTGAATTAATATAAAGTATCCCGAAATCCATATTGCAACAAGTCCTATCAAACTGCTAAATATTAGTTCCGACATAGTTTTTAAGCTATCTATATTTTCTAAATTAAAGTATTTACTAATTCCAAATATAACTGCAGTTATTAATATTATTGCAATAGTTAGTATAATTTCTGTTTTATATTGCTTCATTTTTTCTTTCATCATTTACTCCTCATAGTTCTTTCATTTAATTTGTTTATTAGTTCTTTAACTTATATTTCCTATTTCTATTAGCACCCTCTGCTTTAATTACATTCTTCTTTGCCATTTCTCCTAATATAACTCTAGTTCTCTGCACGGATAGTCCTAATAATCCACTTGCAATATTTGTTGTTATATATTCATTTTGTTTTAAGTAATTTAAAATTTTATCGCTTGTTTTATCGCTTGTTTTATCGCTTGTTTTTATCGATTCTTTAATTTCATTTTCAAATCCCTCATGCATAAATATTGTAGTAATAAAGTAATCTCTATCTTCATTTGTTTCAAATTCAGGTTCTTTTGAGCCATTATTTTTTAAAGCTCTTTTAATTTTAGGAATACCTGTATTTCTGCCTTCTGTTAATTTTAATTCTTTTAAAAATTCTCCAATTCTACGATTTCTATACTTTCTTGCGATTATATTTTTATCTTCTATTGATTTTTCACTAATAGAACGATCTGGACCTGGATAGCTTACAATATGAATTCTATCTTCCATAATTCTTACTTCTACAGGTTCTCTTATATCATATCCTCTGTGATAAACTGCATTTACTAATGCTTCCTCTATTGCCTGATATGGATAATTAAAATATCTTACAGCTTCTGCTTGTCCTTCTATTTTTAGTATTCTTTCTTCAATAACTGTATTTCTAATATAAGTTAATGCACTTCTTGTCATGCTATCTATTGGTCCTTTAAATATTCTTTCTGTCATCTTATCGCCTTCTGGTCCATTTCTTAAGTCAACTACTTCTATTTGAGAATATGGGAAGAATTTTTGTGGCTCATCATTAAAGAACATTAAGCCTACATTTAAAGGTTTCATATATTCTGTTGTTCCATCTACAATTCTCATACTTTTGCATAAATCAATAAAATCCATTCTTTCTGATTCTTCTAATAAATCACTTTTAATTTCATACAAATAATTTTGTATTAAAGGTAATTTTAAATCTCTAATCTCAGCTTCATGGTTCATCATATCATCAAATGGAATTGTTCTTGCTAATTCATATAATTCTTTTAGTTGATTTTCATTTGCCTTTACTGTACTTGATGTTGTTCTAATATAATATGAATATCCTTTTGAAAAGTCTCTATCTAAAGTAGTTGGACATTTATATGGTCTAGTTTGTCCACCATAGCACCATATTACAATTATATTTTTCCCTTTATATTGTGTTACATCTACAATTGGTGTATATGATGGTCTTATCGTTTTACATTTTGAAAGTATTTCTTTTTGTATTTTGTCAATACTTGCTGTTTCAATTCCTTTAATTGGATATTTAGGTCTCCCGTTATCATCTTCAATTCCAACTAATATATATCCTCCACCCCAATTATTTATATCGTTTGCAAATGCACATATTGAATGTAATATCGGTTCTGGATTCCAGTTTCCTTTAAATTCAACTCTTTCACATTCTACTATATTTTCATTTAAAATGTTTTCTATACTTGTAGGTAACTTCATACATTCACCTTCACTTTCTTATTTTAATAGCCATATTGTATCACAAAATTAATAAAAATGGAAGATACTTTCCAGTAAATTCCATTTTTTCTGTAATTTATAATTACATCTCCACTTCATCTTCCAAACCATGAGAATCTTGAAAAGAATTTGAATTGGAATAATCAAATTTTATCTTTTCATCGTTCTCTGCCAAATTATAAGCTATAACACCTGCCATAGCTTGTACAATTTGTTCTTCTGTATTGGGATTAATAAATGTAATATTCAAACTCTTTTTCAAAATCCTCACCTTCTTCCATTTCAATACTATTATCAAAAGTTTAAAAATATTACTTTTAATTTAAAACTACAAGTGGTATTGCTACCCATATGAGATTTGCCCTCATTCCTGCTTTACAGAACCGCCCCTTTACATCACGTTAGCCAGACGGAAGTATCATTATCTGTCATTGCAGTTGCTATTCAATTTTCAATGTACTGTTAATAGAAAATAGCTATCTAAATTTTCTATTCTCTATCTTGCTAAATCTATTATAAGATGCTAAAATAGTGTTGTAAATAGATTTTTGCAAGTCTATAGATAAATTAAAAATTGAATTATCGATATTCTATTTTGAAAATTGGAGGAAATGCGGTTATGATAAGTAATTTCACACTTAAAGGTAATAAAATTATATTAAAGAATACACGGAGAATATTTTGGTGCTTTAGGAGATTTTGAATATACTATTGGAGATAAATTATATGAATTTGCAATAATGAGCCATCAAGAATTTGAAAAACTAAAAGCCATATATAATCAGCTAATAGGACTTGTATGTTATGCAAAAGAAACTGATTCAGAAGATGATAGATTGGATTGTTTCTTTAAAATGTTCCAATTGGTTAGAGCATGTTTGAACTTCTCTCCATATACTCATTTTTACACACAGGTACTAATTGATATAATTATAAAAACATATAATACTAAAACATTTAGAACTGACCTTTTATTTAAATCTCAAATTGGTGTTTTAATAGAAAATTCAAAATATTATCCTAATGAATTTTATAGAGATTTAGAAGAAGATGAATATACTCCAGAGATTTTAATTATTAAATGGAATGAAGAAATTGAAAAAGTATCAAATAAAAGGCATAAAGAATATATGGAATACTTTGAAACTATAAGAGATTTGTTAATTCGAAATCTTATAGAAAAGAAAACTGATTTAAAAGAAAGGTTAGAATTAATAAGCAAATATTCTAATAACTCACTTGTTAGAAATTTAAGTGTTCCAGAAAAATTATTCTTATATGAGACTAAAAGAGTATTTGACTTGCATTATTTTAATACTAAACCTGCTCATAGCATATTTTTAGATACAAAATTTAAAATAAAATATGTATGTGACACAATATTATCACCACAAGAAAGAAGATTAGATGTAGATAAAATAGTAGATATTATAAAAGAAAAAAATATTGTTGCAGAAGAAGTTTATGAACTAGAAAATGCAGAAGAACAAAT
>DOYA01000108.1:7333-11401 GCA_003518755.1 Clostridiales bacterium
GTTATTCAAAATAACTTTGTTATAAATAAATGTGAAAATTGTGGTAGATTATTTATACCAGCAACTACTAGCAATAATCCATATCAAAAAGGCAGAAATGACCAAAAATATTGTAATAACTTATATTTAGATACTGGTAAAACTTGCAAGGAAATTGGAGCTTTAAATAAACAAAAAGAAAAAGCACAAAAAAGCCGAATACAAGCTGAATTTAATAGAGAATATAAGAGAATGCACGGATTACATTATAACCATCAAAAAGAATTTAAAGAAAAGAAATTTAAGGAATGGTCGAAAAAGGCTAGAGAATTAAGAGATAGCTATACAGATGAACAAATAGAAGAATTTAAAATAGAATTGCAGAAATTGAGTGATATGTACTATGATGTAAACAATATAAAATCTTGATTTTACGAAATATTAAAAAGGCTAACAGTAGCAATTTACTATATGTTAGTCCTTTTTACTTTATTTCATATGCTTCAAAGCAAATTCACAAGCTGAAATTACAAAGCCATTAAAACTATATTCTTTCTTTGCCTTTCCCTCATTAGCTTTATTTACAATGCTATTTATTTTGTCATTGACTTCTGTTGGAAATCTTATAGACTTATAAATATTAGCATCTGATGATTTTTTCATAACAAATTTATCCATTTATTATCACCTCATTAAAATTTATTAAAAATTTTCTTATTTTTATATAGACATTTTAACTGAATTGTGATATATAAAATATAACTGAATATCGGTTATGAAGCATTGTCGAATTTTTTCAAAAATATACTTGCACGAAAAATAGTAAACTGCTATAATATAAATGTAAAAATTAAAGAAACAAAGGATGGCAAAACAAATGAACAAAATCGCTGAAAGTATTGATATTCTCTCTATATATATTGTAAGCTTTAATTTAAAAAATCGTTTATATAAGCATAAGGCTATTTTCCCCTATGCATTTTTGAAGAACGCAAAAATGTATGTGTAAAATAGTCTTTTTGTTGTTTAGTTTTGTTTTTAATGTTTAAACTATAATAATAAAATTTTGTTATTAATGTTTAATATATTAAGAAATCAAATTCTATAAGCGATAGGAGGTGAATTTTGAAATGGAAAATTGTACAAAAAAATCTCTAAAAGCCAGTAATGGTATAACTTTGATAGCCTTAGTAATCACAATAATTGTCTTGTTAATCTTAGCACGGAATTTCCATATCAATGTTATCTGGAGATAATTCTATATTGCAGAAAACAACAGAAGCTAAGCAAACAACAGAAAGATCAGAAGCAAAAGAACAAGCCAGAATAGATATTATGGCTTGGATTACAGATAAGACAGCTAATCACGAAGATACATCTTTAGATGATAGCATTGTACAAGGTATTTTAGATAAAAAATCATATGTAAAAGAAGCAAAGAATTCAAGTTTTATAACAGCAAAAGGTGAATATGAAATACCTTATTCTGAGCTATATCAATCAAGTAATGTAGCACCAGCAGCTCCTGTAACTCCAACTGATAAATTTGCTACATTAAAGACTACTATCGAAAACAGTAGTGAAGACTATGTGCAAATAAATGAAAAAGGCGAAATATCAGAAATTGTATGGGAATGGACAAAAATAAATGATGATGAATGCTATATTTATGGCACGAGTGGTGATGGTGATGATGAGTCATACAGCGAATATAATGGTGAAATTACTGATGGAAAATTAAAAAATGATTTTCCGATATTTATAAAAAGTAATGGAAAAACATACAGGGTAACTCAAATTGGACCAGCTGCTTTAGCAGGCTTGCAGATAAAAGAAATAAGCATTCCAGAAGGAGTAGTAAAAATTGATTATGATGCATTTAAGAGTTGTACTCAATTACAAAAAGTAGTTTTACCTAGTACATTAACACAGATAGGTTCTGAAGCGTTTTCAGGCTGTACAAAACTAGATGATATTAATTTCCCAGAAAAATTAAAAACGATAAGTTATAGAGCATTTTGGAACTGTGCATTAACTTCAATTGTTTTACTAGAAAATATAGATTCAATAGATGAATCTGCTTTTTGGCTTTGTGATAACTTAACTAGTATAACAATAAAAAAGGATAAGGATTCAATCTCTGGAGCACCTTGGGGAGCACCTAATATGACATCAAATGATGTTACTTGGAATGAATAAATAAATTAAGCTAGATGAGTAAAAATCACCTAGCTTTATCTTTATAATTCATACTCTCTTTTCTTATCTTTTAGTTTCACTTGCGTTTCAACATCTATAAAAGTATGATTTTCTTTTTCAAAGTCTCTAATTAGCTCATTTTCATCTGTAATATCAAATTTCTTTACAATCCACTTTATAAATTTTTGAACTGTATCTTTAAATTTATCCACAACTTTTTTCAAATGGTTATTTTCTTTTTCTAACTTACAAATTTTGCTTTTATATTCTAATTCTAAATCAAATTTCTTATTTTTATATTCTTTTTCTAAATCATTTACAGTATTGTGTAATTCTTGATTATCAGCAAGTATTTTATTTCTTTCTTTTTGGTATTTTTCTGCTTCCTTTACTAAATTTGCTTGTCTTGATAATTCTCTATGAAGATTAAGATTTTGTTGATACAATTCGTTTATCAAGTCATCTTTTGGCTTTATTATTTCGTTTTCTACTTTTTCTCTATTTAACTTTATTATTTTAATATCTTTTATATCTGGAACTTCTGGTAATTCTAAATTTATACTATCTAATACTTTTTTAGTATTTTCAAAATTAGTTATTTTCTTCAAATCTTCTATCTTTTCGTGTTTTGCTCCTGTTTCTTCTACTGGCAAACCTCTATCTAATTCAAATCCTTTTGAAGTTATATATTTGTGAAAATCATTTTGTAATTGTCTATAACTATCTCTTGCTCTCCAAAAATCTCTGCTACACACTTTATCTATATCATTTCCATCTTTATCTTTTGTATGAACTATTGGAATATATATTAAATGCATATGTGGTACATTTTCGTCTAAATGTACCACACTAGAAACTATATTTTGTTCTCCAAGATTTTTATAATTACAAGCAAACTTATAACATTCTTCAAAATATCCTCTTGTTTCTTCTTCACCAATTTTATCAAAAAATTTTTTATCTGATGTAAATACCATTTCACACATTATAATACTATTGCTTCTAATCATACCTTTTAAATTATTCTTTTCTTTTAGTTTATCAAATTCTTTTACATAGTTTAATTGATTTTTCTTCAAATAGTAATTCAAATGTGTTCTTTCTGGAGCTATATCCTTATTTGTATGATTTCTTGCTCTCCTATCATTATGAACACATATTCCTTGTGCTTTTGCTCTTGTTAATTTTTCATTTCTTACTATTGCATAACTCATGTTTTTTAATCTCCTTTCTTGAATTTGCTCGAGAATAAACTTGTTTATCTAACATACTAGACAAACAAGTTTGTCCGTATGGCAGGGATTTTCAATCCCCACACCCCTTTTCCCAAAAATACAAAAATGTATTTTTATGCTTTTGAATAAATTTGCTTATCCGCAATTTTATTCAAAAAAATAAAGCCTTAAGATTTTACTCTTAAAGCTTTACTAAATTTATTATTTAATTACCAATCCCAACTTTACAACAGGATTCTTTTCTGCCAGAAAAACCTTCTTTATCTCAATACTTTCAGGAATTGGGTCGTCGAGGACGCCGACCTCTACCTGTCCATTTTTCAAACCGTTCTGGAGTGTTACCTCTTTGTGTACTGTTGATTTTGAAACACCAAATTTTTTTGCAGTACTTCGTACAGTATCTTTTGTTTCAATTATATAATGAGCGAGTCTTGTTGCTCGTTCTTCAATAGTAAGTTTTCTCATCTAATGCCCCCATTTGAAATACTTTTGTTTAATTATATTCAATAGAATATGTTTTAGAATATAATAGTAAATTCACAAGTCGACATTAATTGACATATAATAATATTAGCCTGTGAGAGGTGAATATTATGAAAAGATTAAAAAAAGGAGACATAGTCGGGAGAGTATCATACAATAAAGATATATTTTT
>DOYA01000005.1 GCA_003518755.1 Clostridiales bacterium
GAAAAAAAATTCGTATAATATTTTTCAATATCCATAATTATTGGAAGTCCTTTCTAAATGTATAGTTTTATTTATTCATAGTAGAAAGCCTAAATATATTATTTTTCAATCACTTGGTGTCGAAATCTTTATGTACCTGTAATTTTTCTTACGAAAAATTCAGCTACAATGTCGATTTCTCCAGTTGCCCTGCGCTTCGCTCCGGTTGTTCGCCTTACGCGTGATCTCAAAACAATATATTTAGGCTTTCCTCGATAAATGTTTATAATAATTATCTTATAACTTCATTTTCAATAAATCTTGTTACTTAATCATTCTTCCTTCATAGTTTCACAATATTTGCAACGATATATACCTTTTTCTTTATCTGTTAAGACAAATATGTGCTTTAGTTCTTGTTCTACAGATGTAATACATCTTGGATTTTTACATTTTATAATATTTACAACTTCTTTAGGAAGCTCTATATGTTTCTTTTCTACTCTTTGTCCATTTTGTATAATATTTATAGTAATATTAGGGTCTAAATATCCTAAAATATTTAAATCTAAATCTATATTTTTATCAATTTTTATAATATCTTTTCTTCCCATTTTTTTACTTTTTACATTAGTTATCATTGCAACTGAACAATCTAAATCACTTAATTTCAGTGCATTATAAATGCTTAATGCAGTTTTTGGTTTAATATGATCAATAACAATTCCATCTTTTATACTATCAATATTCATAATTATCTCCTTTCTTTTTTTCTCATCCTTCAATTCCAAGCATTTTAAGTATTAGAGCCATTCTAATATATTTTCCATAACGCACTTGTTTAAAATAACATGCTCTTGGATCATCATCAACTTCAACAGATATTTCATTTACTCTAGGTAATGGATGCATAATACATAAATCTTCTTTTGCAGTTTCAAGTTTTGCTTTATTTAAAATGTAATAATCTTTTAATCTTAAATAATCTTCTTCATTAAAGAATCTTTCTCTTTGAACTCTTGTCATATATAAAATATCTAAATCAGCCATATAAGTTTCAATATTGTTTGTTTCTATATATGGAATATTATTCTTATCTAATATTTCATCTTTAACATACTCTGGAACTTTTAGCTCTTCTGGAGAAATTAAAACAAACTTTATTCCTTTATATCTTGACATTGCAGTAATTAGAGAATGCACTGTTCTTCCAAATTTTAAGTCTCCACACAATCCTATTGTTAAATTATCTAATCTGCCTTTTTCGCATGATATAGTAAGTAAATCTGTTAAAGTTTGTGTTGGATGATTATGCCCACCATCACCTGCATTTATAATAGGAACAGTAGATTTTATAGATGCAACAAGTGGTGCTCCTTCTTTTGGATGTCTCATGGCTATTATATCACTATAACATCCTACAGTTCTAATAGTATCTGAAACACTCTCTCCTTTAGCTGTAGAGCTTGAACTTGCAGAAGAAAATCCAATTACATTTCCTCCAAGCTCCATCATTGCAGACTCAAAACTTAGTCTTGTTCTTGTACTTGGTTCAAAAAATAAAGTAGCTAATTTCTTATGATTGCATTTATCTTGATATTTCACAGGATTAGCAATAATATCTTTAGCTACTTTAATTAATTCGTCAATTTCATTTACTGATAAATCTTTTATATCGATTAAATGTCTCATTTTTTTCCTCCTAAAATTTATTTCTATATAGTTTTATCAAAAATGAGACAATCTGTCAAGCAATTTTTTAATTGCTTTTCCACGATGGCTTACTTTGTTTTTTTCTTCTTCTTTCATTTCGGCAAAAGTTCTTCCTTCATACTCAAAAATAGGGTCATACCCCATTCCATTATTGCCTCTCATACTATAAGCTATTTTTCCTTCACATTCTCCTGAAAAGAATTCAGTATTTCCATTTTCATCTATTAAACAAATTGCAACTTTAAACCTAGCTGTTCTTTCTTCATCTTTGACGGTTTTAAGCATTTCTAAAATTTTTTCACACTTTTCCTGATTTGTTGCATTCTCGCCTAAAAATCTTCCTGTATATAAACCTGGTTTTCCACCAATATAGTCAACTTCCAAACCACTATCATCTGAAATTACAGGTTTTCCAGTTAATTTATAAATTGCTTCTGCTTTAATTAAAGCGTTTTCTTCATAAGTAGTTCCATTTTCTTCAACGTCTATATTGCATCCTGCTTCTTTTTGAGATATTACATCAATATCAAATTGTTTTAAATAGTCTTTAAATTCTTGGATTTTTCCTTTATTATTACTTGCTAAAATTATTTGTTTATTCATATCACATTTCCTTCTAATAATATTATAAAAGGGTTGGGACAGAAAACAACATAGTTTTCTGCCACAACCTCAGGAGTTTACCATAATCTTTTGGCGACCTCTCTACGGAGGTCAGGTTCCGTGAGTTCCTCTTCTGCTAAAGCGACAATTTTAAGTGCAGTTGTATCAAGTATTGTCGCATATTTCTCTAGCAAGTCAATTTGAATCGATCGTTCATCTTTCTCAATCATACAAAGGTACGATCGAGAAATACCAATGCGCTTTGCTACTTCTGTTTCTGAGATGTCACAAATCTTTCTTGCTATCCGCAAAATTCTTCCTACCTTCATGTTTTTCTCCTTATAATATGTTAAAACTAATAGTTACTTTTTTAATTATACTATAATTCTACCAAAAAATCAAATATAATAATTTATTTTCAAAATCTCCTACTTGTGACAAGATTTTATTCACTATAATGTGGAGTGACACAATTTATATTTTAGCCCAGTATTGCGCCTTTTGCTATCTACATTTTTTATCATGTATCCTAGAGTTCTGCTATCACCAATTATTATTAAAAGTTCTCTTGCTCGTGTAATTCCAGTATATAGCAAATTTCGTGTTA
>DOYA01000085.1 GCA_003518755.1 Clostridiales bacterium
CACTATCTATTCCAAAGCAAAAACCTTTTTTATTCTGTATAATTTTTAAACCTTTATATTCTAAATCATCAATTCGTTCATTTTCTTTTAATTCAAATTTCATTTAAATTCTCCAAACTCAGATTAAATCTCGATTCAATTCAAACTTATAAATATATATTTTATCATTCCGTTTGGTGTCGCAATTTTCATATGTTCAATTATATAATAGATTATATAATTGAACTATATATGTCAATTGCTCCAGGCGCCCTCCGCTAACGCTCCGGTTTGCTGCCCATTGTTAAGGCTCTGCCTGTTACAATGGCAGTATGCAGAAGCTGAACGCTTACGCACTCCATTTTAAAATATATATTTATAATTTTTAATTGTTAAAAAATCTCTCTCTTCTACCTCCGACCTCATACCTCTATAATTCACTTATTATACATTTCCATCATATTATACAATAAAAAAGGAGTTTTTTCAATGAATAACATAATATTTAGTAACCACCCTCCTGCTTTACCTTCATCAAATAGCGATAATACTGCAAAGAAAAAAATAGATATAAAACAATTGAAAAATAATACACTAAATTCACTTAATGAAGTCGAAAACTTTTTAAATGATTTTCATAGATTTAAAAAATATATTAAACTATATAAAATTTTAAAATAAAGTTCTAAAAAGGACAAAGAAATAATACTATTAATTAGCTATAGCACTCATTTACGAAAGGATTGTGATAATTTATGAAAAATAAAAAATTTCTATTTTTGCTTATTTTTGTACTTGCAATAATTGTAGTACTTTTGTTTTACATAGTAAAGAACTTTAATTCAACTGACAAAAGCATTACACAAGAAATTACACCTGAAGAAGAAATAAGTGAAAATCAATTAAGAGAGACAATTGTTACTCTTTTCTTTTTGGATAAAGAATCAAATACACTTAAATCAGAAGGAAAATTGATAGATTCTGCTTCCCTAATTCAAAATCCATATAAAGAGTTAGTAAATTTATTGATTCAAGGTCCAAAATCACAAAATTTAGCAAATGTATTTCCAGAAAATACACAAATATTAGATGCCTATATAAAAAACAACTGTGTAACTTTAGATTTTTCGGAAGAATTATTAAATTTTGAAAATGAAGATCAAAAATATAATATTATAAATAGTATACTAAATACTCTCACTCAATTAAATGAAGTAAACTCAATCGAATTTTTGATAAATAACGAAAAAAATGACGCTTTTTCTGACACATTTACCCATTGACAAACACCTAATAATATTGTAATATAGTTATGATATATTGTTTTAAACAAAAATTTTATAGAGGTATAAAAATGATAATTGAGGAAGAAAAAGTCGAAATAGTTGAAGATGAAAATATGTCTTCAACAAAAGAAAAAAGTAAAAAAACAAAAAAGAAAAAAAATGAATCAAAAAAATCTGATGGAAATGTTGCTATTAAAGATAAAGTTGATGAACAAAATGATTTGAAAAACAATGATGAAAATCCTAATAATGAAAACAAATCTGCTAATCAAATATTAGAAAATACAGTTGATAATGACGATATATCTAGTTCTGACAACAATCAAGTAGAAGCAAATGTAAATGTTGATACAACTACTAAAAATGATAATAAAAAAACATTTTCAGAAGAACCTCTAAATGAAGAAGACAATATTGAAACTGATGAAGATTATAAATCTCATAAATCAAAAAGTGTTCTTTCTATTATTCTTATAATTTTATCTGTTTTTTTGGTACTTGTATTAATAGCTTTTGGAGCATTAACATTTTATAATTATAAAAATAAAAATGTAATTGCAAAAGGAGTATCTATTAATTCTATTGATTTATCATACTGTACAAAAGATGAAGCAAAAGAAAGAATCAATAATTATTATACAGAACAACTTTTAAATGATATCACTCTTGTTTATAATGATTATAAAACATTTATAAAAACTGCTGAAATTGAGCTTAATTATGATATTGATTCAGCTGTTGATTATGCTTTTTCTTACGGAAAAAACGGAAATGTATTTCAAGATGATTATCATATACTTGCTTCATTAATAAAAAATAAAAACATAACTCCTGTATATACATTAAATCAAGAATTATTAACTAAATTTTTAAATAATATTTCTACAGAATTGCCAGGAGCAATAATTGAAAGTAGCCATTATATAGATGGCAACAAGCTTATTATTACAAAAGGTACTCCAGGTAATGTTGTAAATATTGAATCAACAACAAATAATATAAAATCACAACTTACAAATTTATCATACATAAATAATCCAATAACAATAGAAGTTAAAACTCAAACCCCTAAAGACATTAATGTAGAAGAAATATATAAAGATATTCATAAAGAACCAAAAGATGCCTATTATACAAAAGATCCTTATAGTATTTTTCCATCTGAAAATGGTATTGATTTTAAAATATCTATTGATGAAGTAAAACAATTAGTACAAAATTCTGAAGCTGAATGTGAAGTACCTTTAAAGGTGTTATATCCAAATGTTACTACAAATATGATAGGTCAAGAAGCATTTCCTGATTTATTAGGCTCTTTCTCTACAAATTATGTTTCAAACCCTGATAGAACAACAAATCTACGTTTGGCTGCAAATAAGATTAATGGAACAGTTCTAATGCCAGGTGAAGTATTTTCATATAATGGTATTGTCGGTGAAAGAACTATTTCAGCTGGATATAAAAATGCTGCTATTTATCAAAATGGTGAAGTTGTAGATGGCTTAGGTGGCGGAATTTGTCAAATATCTACAACACTATACAATGCTGCATTATTTGCTAATTTAGAAATGGTAGAATTATATAATCATCAATTTGTACCATCTTATGTTACAGCCGGGAGAGATGCTACAGTTGTATATGGTGTAAAAGATTTCAAATTCAAAAACTCTCGCAAATATGCTATTAAAATTACATGTTCAGTTTCAGGTGGAGTTGCAAAATTTCAAATCTGGGGTGTAAAAGAACCAACTGAATATGATGTAAGTGTTTATGCAAATGTTTCTAGAACAGCTTCTTACATAAAAGCAACCACCTATAGAACTTTAAAATTAAATGGCGAAACTGTAAAAACAGAAAAAATTGCTAATTCAACATATAAAGTACATTAAAAGCGACAAATAGTCGCTTTTTTAATTGACAATTGCTCTAAAATGTTGTAAAATAGGTAAGTAGTAATTAAATTTAACATAATATTTAAGGAGTAAATGTATGGAACATTGTATTTTACATGTTGGCTTAGATGTTGGCTCTACAACAGTAAAAATTATAGTAATGAATGATAACAAAGAAATAATATATAAAGATTATAGAAGACATTTTTCAGATACAAAAAATACAATTTGCACTATGTTATATGAACTAAACGAAAAATATCCAAACTCAGAATTTACAATTGCACTTACGGGTTCAGGGGCTATGTCTGCTGCTAAATTTTTAGGTGTTAGTTTTATTCAAGAAGTTGTATCTTGTAAAAGAGCAGTAGAAAAATATATACCTGAGACAGATGTTGTAATTGAACTTGGTGGAGAAGATGCAAAAATAATCTATTTTGATAAATCTATTGAACAAAGAATGAATGGAACCTGTGCTGGTGGTACAGGCGCTTTTATTGACCAAATGTCAAGTCTGCTAAACACTGATACTGATGGCCTAAATGAAATGGCTAAGCATCATACAACAATTTACCCTATTGCTTCTAGATGTGGCGTTTTTGCAAAAACAGATATACAACCACTTATAAATGAAGGAGCTGCTAAAGAAGATATTGCAGCATCAATATTTCAAGCAGTTGTTAACCAAACAATATCAGGATTAGCCTGTGGTAGACCAATT
>DOYA01000053.1 GCA_003518755.1 Clostridiales bacterium
AATTAACTAGAACAATTATTTCAAGCAATTTAAGTATAGAGAAAATTTTTGAAGTTTATGAGGAAAGAATTGGCTCCAGAATAGCTGGTTTTTATGATATTTATTATTTCTTTGGAGAAGATTTAAGATTATACAAATAAAAAAACTGTAGATTCTAAAAAGAATCTACAGTTTTTTATTTGATTTCATCTCCTAGAAGTGTTTGAACATTTGATAATTCATTTTTTAAAGTAGAGTATGTTGCTTGATTGATTCCTTCCGTATAGCCTGCTTCATACGCTGCAATTGTGTTTTTTAAATTAATAATTTTAAATTTATTTGTGGATTTAGAACTATCTTTAAACATATAGATAGGAGTATATTTTACAGTATTAATTGAAATCTTTCCTGCCTCATTTTTAGTAATGTTAAGATTTAAGATAGCAGAACTGCGAGAATACTTTTTTGATTGATCAGCTAAAAAATTTCCTAATGAATATACTATAAAACCATCTTTAGTTGTTCCATCAGGTAAAGTGATTTCTCTTTTTTCCATAGGTTGTAATACATGAGGATGATTTCCTATAATAATATCTGCACCATTTTCAAATAAAAAGTTGGCTAAATCTGTTTGTTCGTTGTTAGGTGAAGTTTGATATTCTGTTCCCCAGTGCATAGAAACACATATTAAATCAGGATTTTGATTTTTAGCGAGTGTAATTTGTTTTTGAATGAGGTTTTTATCAATAATATTAACACAATAAGATTTATCAGATGGAATAGTATTTCCGTTTGTACCATAAGTAAAACTTAAAAATGCAATATTAATACCTTTTACATTTTGTATTAGAATTTTATTTTGTTCATCCTCAGTTTTAAAAGTTCCAGTATGAGCAATATCTGCTTCATCTATAAAGTTAATAGTACTTTCTAATCCTGAATATCCGTAATCTAAACAATGGTTATTTGCTGTTGTAAGAACATCAAATCCAAGTTTTTTTAAATTCAAAGCCAAATTTTCAGGGGTATTAAATTTGGGATAACCTTTGTATCCTTTAGAACTTCCAGAAAAAGTAGTTTCTATATTACCAACAGATACATCTGCAGTTTGAATATTATATTTAATTTCATCAAAAAGATATGAAAAATTATAAGTTTCATTATCTGAATTATAGGCATCTTTATAAATAGTGTTATGACACATAATGTCACCTGTAAAAGCCATGTTTATTGTTGTGTTTTTAGACTCATTTTTTTGCTCTTGTGATTGATTATCTTTTGAATCGGAATTGCTTTCAAGATTGAGATTATTTTCATTATTTGTAGCTATTTGAGTATTCTCATTAGTTTCAGAATTATTTATATTATCAGCTAATATATTTTGTTTTGATAAATTCTTTTTCATTTTGATAGAAGAAAAAATAAAAATTAATAAAAATATTAAAATAAGAATTTGTAAGACTCTTTTAACAATTGTAAGAGTATCTAAATTGTAATTTGGCTGAAAACGACGTCTTCTATTTGACAAAATAATCATCTCCTTCTTCAGTATAAATATTATAAACAAATTATATAATAAGTAAAACAATATTACAATAAAAATAACAAAAATATTTATAAGTCTAATATTATCTATACAAATAAAATTATTTAATTATGAAATCGAATATATTTAATATTAAAATTTCCGTTCTCCAGCCGTTTTATGTGTGAGAAAAAAATAAATTAATAGCCACGGAACGTACTATATTAAAAAGTTAACGTTCTGAACCGAAATTACTGGCACTTGCTTTTAAAATGCACGCCGTTTATATAGTATTTTTACAAAAAGATGTAATCGTAAACGGCTTCAGAACTGCGAGTAGGTCGAACTCAATTTTAATATTAAATATATCGATTTCTAAAATCATACCAGAGGGTAATTTGTTAAATTAAAATAGAAAAAAGTATAAAAAAATAAAACTTGAATATAATACTAAGGAACATATATTTTTAAGGAGGATTTGTATGAAAATAATAGACAAGATTGCGCTTGTGTTAATTATAATAGGAGCAATTAACTGGGGATTAATAGGATTTTTTAAATTTGATTTAGTTGCAACTATTTTTGGGGAAATGAGTGTGCTTTCAAGAATAGTTTATGCATTAGTAGGTATTTCGGGATTATGGGGAATAAAGCTTTTACTAGTGGATGATTAAACTTTATAGTATCGTTTAATTTAAGCTATTGAGTCAGTCTTATAAATATATATTTATAAGACTGACTAATAAATAATGAAAGATCAAGCAAAATGATATAATCTATTTTTGCTTGATTTTTTAATGTTTTTATAGTAAAATAGTAAAGTCAAAGGAGGAAGAAATATGTTATCAGCAAATGGAGTTACAATTAGATTTGGAAAAAGAGTATTATTTGAAGATGTAAATATAAAATTTACCAAAGGAAATTGTTATGGAATTATTGGTGCAAATGGAGCTGGAAAGTCAACTTTCCTTAAGGTTTTATCAGGAGAATTAGAGCCAAGTAAGGGGGATGTTACATTAGATAAAGGTGAAAGAATATCTGTATTAAAACAAGACCACTTTGCATATGAAGAATATACAGTTATAGATACTGTAATTATGGGAAATAAAGAATTATATGATATTATGAAAGAAAAAGATGCTATATATTCTAAACCTGATTTTTCAGAAGAAGATGGAATGAAAGCTGCAAAACTTGAAGAGAGATTTGCTGAATTAGATGGATGGAATGCTGAATCAGATAGCGCAATGCTTTTAAATGATTTAGGAATTGCACCTGAACTACATTATAAATTAATGAAAGAAATAGAAGCAAAAGACAAGGTTAAAGTATTGTTAGCACAAAGTTTATTCGGAAATCCTGATATTTTGCTTTTAGATGAGCCTACAAATGACTTAGATTTAAAAAGTATAAATTGGTTGCAGGAGTTTCTAATTAATTATGAAAATACTGTTATTGTTGTATCACATGATAGATATTTTCTAAATAAAGTTTGTACATATATTGCAGATGTTGATTTTGGGAAAATAACAGTATATCCTGGAAACTATGATTTCTGGTATGAATCAAGTCAACTTGCATTAAGACAAGCAAGAGAACAAAATAAAAAGAAAGAAGAAAAAATTAAAGAATTACAAGAGTTTATTGCTAGGTTTAGCGCAAATGCGTCTAAATCTAAACAAGCAACTTCTAGAAAAAAGACCTTAGAAAAAATTCAATTAGAAGAGATAAAACCTTCAAATAGAAAATATCCATACGTTGATTTTAAGCCAGATAGAGAGCATGGAAAAGATATATTACAAGTTAAAAATATATCTAAAACGATTAATGGAGAAAAAATATTAGATAATATTACATTTACAGTAAAGCCAGATGATAAAATAGCATTTTTAGCAGATAATGAACTTGCAAAAACAGTTTTATTTCAAATAATAGAAGGAGAAATTGAGCCTGATAATGGTGAAATCATTTGGGGACAAACTATTTCTCATACATATTTCCCTAAGGATAACAACTATTTATTTGAAACAGATGAAAATCTTACTGAGTGGCTTAGAAAATATTCAAAAGATCCAGATGAAACTTATGTAAGAAGCTTTTTAGGTAGAATGTTATTTTCGGGAGAAGAGGCATTAAAAAAAGCAAGAGTGATATCTGGTGGGGAAAAGGTAAGATGTGTATTATCAAAGATGATGCTTTCAGGTGCAAATTTTTTAATATTTGATGAACCAACAAACCATTTAGATATGGAAAGTATCACATCAGTTAATGAAGGTATGAAAAAATTTAAAGGAAATATTCTATTCACATCTCATGACCATGAACTTACACAAACAGTTGCAAATAGAATTATTGATATAAAAGCTAATGGGGAGTTAGTAGATAGAGAAGTAACATATAATGAATATTTAGGCATTGAATAGAATTATAAGCTTTCAATACATTCTTATAAAAACTTATTTTTCTAGAATTAATTGAGAAATAAAAGAAAGGACTTAAGATGGAAAAAATAATAAACATAATTTCGGAAGAATTAAAAGTAAAAACATTTCAAGTTGAAAATGCAATAAAATTAATAGATGAAGGAAATACTATACCATTTATTGCAAGATATAGAAAAGAGGCAACAGGAGGGTTATCTGATGAGCAATTAAGAGTATTAGGAGAAAGACTTACATATTTAAGAAATTTAGAACAAAGAAAAGAAGAGATAATAAAATCTATTGAAGAACAAGGAAAGCTTACAGATGAGATTATACAGGCAACAGCTATGGCTACAACTCTTGCTGAAGTTGAAGATATATATAGACCATATAAACAAAAGAAAAAAACAAGAGCTACTGTTGCAAAAGCTAAAGGATTGGAACCATTGGCAGAAATTATTATTAAACAAGAAGAAACAAAACCTATAAATGAAATTGCCAAAGAATATATAAATATTGATTCATTATCAGAAGAAGATTTAAAAAATAAAGATAAAGTTGTAAAAACTGCAGAAGATGCAATTCAAGGAGCGCTAGATATTATAGCTGAAGATATTTCAGATAATGCAGATTTTAGAAAGAAAATAAAAAGAATCTGCTATAGAGAAGGGCTAATTTCTACAAAAGCTACTAATCCAGATGAAAAATCAAATTATGAGATGTATTATGATTATAGCGAATTAGTATTTAGAATTCCAAGTCATAGAATACTTGCTATTAATAGAGGAGAAAAAGAAGAGTTTTTAAAAGTAAAGATTGATAAAAAAGAAGACAAAATTATATATAATCTTGAAAGGCAGATAATAAAAGGACAAACACAGTTTACTCAGATGCTAAAAGATACAATTTTGGATAGTTTTAAAAGGCTAATTGAGCCATCAATTGATAGAGAAATACGTTCAGACCTTACGGAAAAAGCAGAAGAAAAGGCAATAAAAGTATTTGGACAGAATGCAAAACAACTTCTTTTAGGTGCACCTATTAAAGGAAAAACAGTTATGGGATTTGACCCTGCTTATAGAACAGGGTGTAAAATTGCTGTTATTGATGAAACAGGAAAAGTATTAGATATTTCAACAGTATATCCTACAGCACCACAAAATGATGTAGAAGGTGCAAAAAAAGAACTATTAAAACTTATAAAAAAAGATAAAATTGATATGATTTCTATTGGAAATGGAACAGCATCTCGTGAATCTGAAAGTTTTGTTTCAGATATGATAAAAGAAGCAGATCATGAAGTAAATTATGTAATTGTTAGTGAAGCAGGAGCATCTGTGTATTCTGCATCAAAACTTGCGACTGAAGAATATCCCGACATAAATGTATCAATAAGAGGAGCAATATCTATAGCAAGAAGATTACAAGATCCACTTGCAGAATTAGTTAAAATTGATCCAAAAGCAATCGGAGTAGGGCAATACCAACATGATGTTAATCAAAAAAGATTAGCTGAAAGCTTAACAGGTGTTGTTGAAGATGCAGTTAATAAAGTTGGAGTTGATGTAAATAC
>DOYA01000174.1 GCA_003518755.1 Clostridiales bacterium
GATGTGTAGCAAATTCAGGACAATAGTTTGAAAGTAGTAAGAATTGTTCTTCTAAATCTTTTAAAGGTTGGCTTGCATATTCTTTATGTAGTTGCTCTGATCTATCAGTTAGTTTTTTTATTTGAAACTCACCATTATTATCAGCTAATCCCACACTTTTGTATAGATTTCTTAAACTCTTTTCATCTAAACTGAATGTTGCATCTTTTAATTTTTCATCATTTTTATGACATTCCCAATCCTTTCCATCACTATCAATGTCAAACCTTCTTGCCTCTTCATAGCTTATACAAAAAAGTGGTGGTTTTCCACTAAATCTATGTGCTGTTAGATTCCATGTTGGATCTAAAATAGTATTTCCTACTACAGTTTCCCCATTATCTAATGTGAATTCAATTCCTATTAATTTTAAAAATGTATGTTCTATACCGTGAACAATTTCACAGTCAATTCCAGCTCTTTTAAAAATATATTCTGCAACTCCTGATATTCCATTACAAACTCCGCATCTATTTGCAATTACTCTATATAAAGATTTACAATCTGTTGCATTAAAAACTTCTGTTTCATAAACTGGACTATAATCTATTAACTTACCAATAGCATTATCAATTATTGAAATTTTTTGTGCTTTCGTATACTCTGACTTTAAACTATTTAATAGATTTTGAATCCATTCCTCAGCTTGTATATATTCTGCAGCAGTTAAAGTAAATTGAAAATTGCTAGTATCATTTTCATCTAAACTACTATCTATGAGACTTATTACAGTTAGATCAGGACATATTTTACACAATTTAATAAATCTACTTCTCTGTTCATCTGTATATTGGGTTGGATTTACTCTTATTAATGAGTCTAATCCACGATAATCTTCTAAATCCCTTTCTAAATCCAAAACTATTCTATTTTTAAATTCATTTGTTTCAAAGCTTATTACAGCCCTTAATGTTGGTGTTAATTTTGATACATCTATTTTTTCTTTAACATCTTTATTCATGACTACAAGTATCTCTTTTTTTTCGCTTTCTGTAAGATTAACTGTGTCTAAATTAGAAACAAATTCAAGTTGTTTCTCAGAATTTAACTGTCCTATTATTCTATATATCTTAATATCTGACAAAAAACTCTCTTTGTAATTATTAATAAAGTTTATTAAATTTTTGGTTTCAAAAGAACTTAATATATCTATTTTATTACTTATATTATATTTTGGGTTTTCTAATAATTCTTTTTCTTTATTTGAATCACTATAAGTTTTTATTATTGAAACTGCATTATATTCTGAAAGTTCATAAATATCTATTAAATCTTTTTTTCCTTCATCACTTAGTTTTGACTCAGCTATCAATCCTACAACTTCATTCTCTGATAGATTTAGTTCATCATAAATATATTCTTTGTTATACAATATTGAAGGATCATTTTTAATCTGATTATGTATAGGATCATTATTAAGATTATTAATTTTTGCTGTTAAACCATCAATGTCTAAAAAACTACTCATTCTTATTCTCCTTGGTAAATTTATTAATTAGACCAAAATAATTAATCTAATTGTCCAAATTAATATTTTGTCACTAACTTATTAAATTTTGACATAATATATTTTTCAAGTTTTTCCATAAATACTTCTGGTTTTATTTCCCTTTTAGCTACCATTTCCAATCCTTTTTCCCAACTTGCTGTTAGCTTTGGATTAAGCATATCTGGCATAGATTGATTTACTACATCAAATATTGCTTCTCCTTTTTCAGTTGGTGTTACAATTTGAGTTTTACTATTTATTTTTATATATTGAATTCTTTCTAGTTTTTTTATTATTTCACCACGTGTTGCAGAAGTTCCAATTCCAGCACCTCTTAGTTGTTCTCGAAGTTCTTCATCTTCTATTAATTTTCCTGCTCCTTCCATTGCAATAACTAAATTTCCAGAATTATATCTTGATGGTGGTGATGTTTCTGCGTCTTTTAATTCAAAATTTTGAACTTCTAAAACATCTTTTTTCTTCAAAGTATTTAATACTTCTAAGTTAGTATTTTCTATTTCATCAGATTTTTCACTATCTTCTTTTTGGTTTTCTTCATTTTCTAATTTTTCTTTTTTCGAACTCTCTTTATTTTCCGGTTTTAATACATCTAAAAATCCACGTTTTACACATACTTTACCTGTACCATAAAATGTTTCATTTTCGATATTTACAGTTACATTTACTTTGTTATATTCTGCAGGTGGATAAAATATTGCTAAAAATCTTTTTACAATTAATTTATAAATATCTTTCTGTAGCTGATTTAATGTATTATAATTTTCGAATCCCTGACCTGTTGGAATTATAGCATAATGATCTGTTATTTTACTGTCATTTACATATTTAGTTTTAGCAAGATTTGTTGAATTTTTTTCATCTATCATTTTCTTTATTATAACTTGTATTTCTTCATCTTGAAATCTTTTTGCAAGACCATTTAAGTTTTTACTTATTTCTTTAGAAACAGCTGTTGAAAGAACTCTAGCATCTGTCCTTGGATATGTTACAAGCTTTTTTTCATATAAAGTTTGGATTACCTCTAAGGTTTCATCTGGTTTTATTTTGAACTTTTTTGTACATTCATTTTGGATTTCTGCTAAATTAAATAACAATGGCGCATTTTCTTTTTGTTTTGTCTTTTTTATTTCTGTAACTATTGCTTCTTTTTCTGCTAATTCTGCTATAAACTTTTTAGCCTCTTCCTCACTTTTAAAGCCACTTTCGTTATACAACAAATTTGATTCAAATAATTTAGATTTTTCGTTAACCTTCCATTCTGCTGTAAAATTTCCTTTTTCTGTTCCAAAAGTACCAATTATTTTATAATACTTTGTCTTAACAAAATTTCTTATTTCTCTTTCACGAGATACTATCATTCCTAAAACACATGTCATAACACGCCCTACAGAAATTGCAAAATAGTCTTGATTTAAAGATTTTGCAAGCCTATTTCCATAAATTATTGAAAGAAGTCTTGAAAAATTTATTCCAATTAAATAATCTTCTTTTGCTCTTAAATATGCACTATCTGAAATACTGTCATATTCTGCTTCTGGTTTAGCTTCTTTTATTCCTCTTAAAATTTCCTCCTCTGTTTGAGAATCTATCCA
>DOYA01000086.1 GCA_003518755.1 Clostridiales bacterium
TTTCGACACCAAGGGATTGAAAAAAATATATTTACTCTTTGATATAAGTTATTTACTAAAATTGTTGAAAAAAAAGATATATTATGTTATAAATAAAATAAAAAAAGGAGTATGAAAATGAAAAAATGTCTATTACTTGGAAATGGTGGAAGAGAAGCTGTACTTGCAGAAGCAATAAGTCAAGGATATGAGTTATATTCAATAATGCCTTATGAAAATCCATCAATTTCAAATTATGTAAAAAATTCAAATGGCAAACTTTTAATAGGAGATCCATTTGATAAGAATTTCGTTGAGGAATTTATTAAAAAAGAACAAATTGATACATGCTTAATTAGTAGTGACAATTTATTACAAGATGGATTAATAGATTTAGCAAAAAGTTTGGGACTAAAGACTTTTGGTCCAACATCAAAAGGAGCTAAAATTGAATGGAGTAAAACTTATGCTTTAGATATAGTAAGCAAAATAGCGCCTGAAATGGTTATAAAAAATTATCAAATTAAAGATGAAGAAGAACTAAAACAAGTAATAGATACATATGAAGATGATTCTTTTGTTGTAAAACCTGAAGGATTAACTGGTGGAAAAGGTGTTAAAGTTGGTGGAATTCATTTTATTGGGAAAAATGAAGGATGTAATTATGCAAAAGGATTATTACAAGAAAGTGGAAAAGTAATTATACAAGATAAGGTTGAAGGTAGAGAATTTACTGTAATGGCCCTAACAGATGGAGAAAACATTGTTACAACACCGATTACATTTGATTATCCATATAGATATGACGAAGATAAAGGACCTGGAACAGGTGGAATGGGATGTTTGAGTTTTGAAAATGGCTTATTACCATTTTTAGAAAAAGCAGATGTTGATAAATGTTCAAAATTAATAAAAGATGTTATTAATTATTTGAATAAAGACTCTTTTGAATTTAATGGTGTAATATATGGTGGTTTTTTCAAAACATCAAAGGGTATAAAGTTTATCGAATTTAATGCTAGATTTGGAGATCCAGAAGCAATGAATGTATTAAATATGCTAGAGA
Source organism: Clostridiales bacterium (assembly GCA_003518755.1). GTDB lineage: Bacteria > Bacillota > Clostridia > TANB77 > CAG-508 > CAG-269. Next base: position 1,046 of record DOYA01000086.1, read on the forward strand.
CACCTTTTGAAGAAGTAATGGAAAATATATTTAATAAAAATTTAAATACAGAAAACTGTAAATTTAAGAAAAAAGCATCATGTTTGGTATATATGGTAAGCCCAAATTATGCTTTATCTGGACCAAAAACAAATTTAGAATACACATTAAACAAAGAGGAAATAGAAAATAAAGGTGCAAAAGTTTATTTTGCAAGTTCAAAACAAATAGATAATAATAAATATACTTCTGTTGGTACTTCAAGACTTGTTGCAGTAATTGCAATAGACAATACTTTAGAAGATGCTAAGAAAAAAGTATATAATGCAATCAAAGGAAATATAAGTGAGAACTTAGATTATAGAAAAGATATTGGAACAATATATGTTCATTAAGATTGGAGTAAACAGATGTTAGAAGAATTAAAAGAAGAATGTGGAGTATATGGTATTTATAGTGCTGAACCAAAGAAAAAAATAGCTTATACTATAGCTGCTGGATTACAAACATTACAACATAGAGGGGAAGAAAGCTGTGGTATAGCAATAAATGATGAAGGATTGATAACTTGTTATAAAGATAAAGGCTTAGTTTCAGAAGTTTTTACAGAGAAACTGATAGAAGAAAAACTACCATCAGGAAAAATGGGTATAGGCCATGTTAGATATTCAACAACAGGTTCAGATAGAAAAATAAATGCTCAACCAATTGCTGTAAGGCACAAAAAAGGAAATTTAGCAGTTGTGCATAATGGGAATCTTACAAATGCTGTTGAATTAAAAAGAGAGCTTGAAGAAAATGGAGCAATTTTTTCAACAACAAATGATACAGAGATTATATGCTATATTTTAGTACAAGAAAGATTAAAAACAGACAATATAGAGGATGCAGTTAAGAATATGATGAAAAGAATAAAAGGTGCTTATTCAATAATAATTATGACATCTCAAAAATTAATAGCAGTTAGAGATCCACAAGGATTTAGACCATTAACTCTTGGAAAAATGGGAGACGATTATTATTTTTCATCAGAAAGTTGTGCTCTAAATATTGTTGGAGCTGAATTTGTTAGAGATATTAAACCAGGAGAAATAGTATCTATATATAATAATAAAATAGAATCTTGTGAATATATGACAAATGAAAAGAAAGGACTTTGTATTTTTGAATATATTTATTTCTCAAGACCAGATTCTATAGTTGATGGAATGAGTGTGCATGAATTTAGAAAACAAACAGGTAAATATCTAGCAAAACAAGCGCCTGTTGAAGCAGATATTGTAGCAGGGGTTCCAGATTCGGGATTAGATGCAGCTCTTGGGTATGCGCAAGAATCAGGAATTCCATATGGAATGGCATTTATTAAAAATAAATATATAGGTAGAAGTTTTATATTAAATAACCAAGAAAAGAGACAAAAGGCAGTCGCATTAAAGCTAAACCCAATAAAGCAAAATGTTGAAGAAAAAAGAATTGTTTTAATTGATGATTCAATTGTTAGAGGAAATACAATAAAAAGGACAATAAAAAGATTAAGAGAATTCGGAGCAAAGGAAATACACCTAAGAATTGCATCTCCAATGTTTATTGATGTATGTTATTTTGGAACAGATATTGATAAAAAAGATAAATTAATTGCAAATATTAAAACAAAAGAAGAAATTAGGCAAGATATAGGTGTAGATTCACTTGAATATTTAGATTTAGAGAATCTTAAAGAAATTGCAAAAGGAAGTAATATGGAAGATTTTTGCTTTGGATGTTTTACAGGTAATTATCCAATAGAAGTGCCTAAGACACTTGATAAAGATGTGTTTGAAAAAATTAAATTTTAGAATAAGCAAAGAAACAAATGAAGGAGGTTATTAAATGAAGAAAAGCTTAAAAATGTTTTTAATAGTAATTGCATTAGTAATTTGCATAGGAGGTTATATAACAATTGTTTATACATATAAAACAAATAAAGATAAGCAAATTGCTAAACAAAAAAATGAAGAAAATATTACTAAACAAGAAGAAAAAATAGATAATACACCATTATATACTTCAAGTACATTTCCTAAAATAGATGCATCACTTGCTACACAACCATTAACAGATGCAATCTATGAAGACTTTGTTGGAGAAAGTGCTGAAGGTAAAATTGATTATTCAAATACACATCCTGGGTATGTTAAATTAATAAATGATGAAGTTGATTTAATTGTAGTAACTCAGCCATCAAAAGAAGAATTAGAACTTGCAAAAGAAAAGAATGTTGAGCTTGAAGTTATACCAGTTGTAAAAGAAGGATTTGTATTCTATGTAAATGCAAATAATGAAGTATCTAATTTAACTACAGAACAAATTCAAAAAATCTATACTGGGGAGATAACTAACTGGAAAGAAGTTGGTGGAAAAGATGAAAAAATCATGGCTTTACAAAGACCAGTAAACTCAGGTTCACAAACAGGAATGTTATCTTTAGTAATGAAGGGTCAAAAACTAATGGAAGCACCAAAAGAAAATCTAATTGACACAATGGAAGCTATAATTAATTTTGTATCTAGCTATACAAATGGTAGAAATTCAATTGGATATTCATATTATTATTATGCAACAACAATGTTTAAAACAATAGATGAAACTGTTGCAAGTAATATTAAACTATTAGGTGTAGATGGAGTTGTTCCAAATAATAAAACTATAAAAGATGGCTCATATCCATTTAATACAGCATATTATATAGTAATTAATAAAGCAGATGATGAAAATTCAGCATCAAGAAAACTTGCAAATTATTTATTGTCAGCTAGAGGCCAAGCTGTGGCTGAAAAAGCAGGATATGTTCCAGTAAAATAAAGATCAAAAGAGAAAAGGATAGTTTTATGATGGA
>DOYA01000057.1 GCA_003518755.1 Clostridiales bacterium
CTTATTTTTACTATTTTAAAAGCTGTTTCATCCCATGTAACATATGTAAATTCTCTTAAATTTAGTGGATTTATAAATATTGCATTTTTAACATATGGTATTATTGCACTTGCTCTTGGTACATTTGTACATACAAAAATAACATCACTTTCTAAATCATTATTTATAAATTCAGATATACTAACAGAATCACTATATTTCTCTGTTATTTCGTTTTTTATATAATTTAATCCATTAAAATCTGAAATTAACAAAACAAATGTACAAAAAAAAGTAATAATAAACTCAAATATAGTATTTAATTTAGCATTTATTTTAGTATTTATTTTTAAATTCTTTTCGTCTAAATTTATCCAAGCAATAAATAACATAATTAAAAATATAGTATTAGTTTTTTGTGTTGAAAAATCTCTATATATAAATAAAAAAATAATAAATTGCCAACCAGTGGCAAGTAAACCAATTATTGTGCTTTTAGGATATTTATATATTAAATATATAAGTACTATCATAAGCATCATATAAACATTAGAAACTATAATTATATTGTTTAAACCATTTCCTAGAAAATTGACTGCTATTGTATTCAAAAGACTAATAAACAGTTTGTTATTAAAAGCAAAAGAAATAGATAAACCTTTATTTATTGATGTACTTCCAATTAATGTTAATATTAGAATTACTAAACCAATGATTGATATGATTAATCCTACAATTAATTCTTTTATATTTTGTTTATCATTTTTATTTTTTGCAATATAGTATACTTGTTCTATAAAAAAAATTAGGTATAATGCTCCGAACTAATCCCCACATTAAAACATGCGTATATGCTAATAATAATATTGATAACATATATTGTATTATTTTCTCATTTCTTTTTTTATATAGTATTGCAATTAATGCAAGCGAAAAAGGAATTAGTGAATAATTTCTAGATATAACTGGGTATAAGTATATTATAGGTAGACTTAATAATATAATTATTTTTATAAAAATATTAAATGGTGCTTTTTTTATTAGAATCCATGCAAATATCCAAATAAATAATAAACTAATTAAACTTTGTGTTATATATGGAAAACCTAATTTAGCAAATGGCATAAGTATTAATTGCCATAAAAAAGGATGCCCTTCATATTTAATTTGTTTTAAAAGATTTATTATATTTAAATCTCTAGCCATTAACCATGCTTGTGCTTCATCTCTCCACTTTTCGTGAAAAATAATACTGATTAAAAAGGTAATTATCATATATGATAACATTATGATTAATTCTATCTTATTTTCTTTTAAAAATTTTTTCATTTTTACACTATTCCTTATTGTTAATAGTTTATGATTTTTATGTATTTCACTTTATTTCTATGTTTATACTATTTATCTAACTATATTATCGAATTATATTTGCTATAACTCCAAAAGACAATATCATCATAATTATACTTGCCATAAGTACACCTATACATACAGATATAAATGTTTTCTTTTTATCCATTTCTAAAACAGATGCAATAAGAGAACCTGTCCACGCACCTGTCCCTGGAAGTGGAATTCCAACAAATAAAATCACTCCTAAATATCCGTACTTTTCAATTTGACCTTTGTGTTTTTCAACTTTTTTATCTAACCAATTTGCAATTTTATTAAAATGCCTACTAGTTCTCATCCAAGATAAAATCTTATTTATTAAAAGTAGAATAAATGGAACAGGTAAAATATTTCCAATCATACATATTATATAACTCTTTAAAGGGCTTAATCCTAATAATGCTGCTGCAATTAATCCTCCTCTTAATTCTAAAATTGGCATTAAAGAAATAATAAAAACAAGTATTTCTTTGCCAAATTTTATTGCGGTTAACCCTCCAAATGCTCCTATTATCGTATTTACTAATTTTTCATTCATTTTTTAATCCTTTCAAACTTTAACTTTTAATATTTTACATTAAAAAATCAAAAAATACAACCTTATTCTTTGTTTTTGTATAACGTATTTTTATATATTTATTATACAACTCTAATGTTAAAAAAAAAGTATTTTAGTTTATTCTAAAATACTATTTAACTATTAATCCTGAGTTATGGCGTCTTGTCTTTCTTTGACAATAATTTGTTGTGCTAATTTTAACAACTCATCATCTTGCTTTATTGACATTTCTTCTGGTATACTTATAGGCTTTTTTTCTTGTATTACATCCAAATTCAATGGCTTTCCCCCATGTTCTATGTGTTTTGAATATTTATCTACAGTACTATTAAATGAATTTATTAAAGGTGGAAGAATTAAATTATTTATTTTTATTTCTTCACTACTTGGAATATCAATTCCTTGTAAAAACTCTTCTTGTTTTCCATTTCCTGCATTATCAGCAAGGTATTGATATAATCTATTTAAATTAATTCCATCCGAAATATCCTCTGCTATATTATGTTGTTTATCTCGAGTCTCTTCTGTTGTTTCACTATGCTTATATGCCACATATTGAATTCCATATAATTCACCGCATTTTTTATTCATTTGTTGCATTATATTTATTAATTCTTCTACATATTTATCCGATTGTGTTTTTTCATATTGTGTTTTTTCATCCTGAGAATCTTGTTTATCAAAAAACTCTCCAAGTTTTTCATAAAAAAATTGTCTTTTGGTTAACTCAAATGTGGCATTTGTATACTTATCTTGTGTAACCCAATCTTCTCTTGCATTTTGAATTTCTTCATGACTAGGACTATTATATTCATCTTTAACAATTATTCCCGCTTTTAAATGTAAAAACATTAAATCATATAAATCATTGAAGCGCTCCAATAGTGTCTGATAATCTTCATAACAGCTTTCATAATCATCTTCCATATTCGGTCCCTTCACTATAGCTCTAATCTTTCCTAATGATCCTTTTCTTGTTGGAGCTGATGATGGTAGTAATTTTGGTGTAGTTCCTGTAGTTCCAAAAAATCTATTAAATATCGGTTTAAATATTTCAAATATATTCATGCTTTTCTCCTTTATTTTCTATATTGTAAACATTATATATTTTATCTATAATTTTTTCAAGTTTTTTTTCATATTTTTTTAATAAAAAATCGATACAGTTCAATTTTAGAAAAAAGAAGTCCTTGCAGAACAAGTATAATTACATACTAAAATGTTTAAAAAAGCACATAATTAATTTATTTTGTAGACTTTTTAGATGATTGTTTTAATAACTTTCCAATAATTAGAATATTTTTTACGTGTTTTCTTTAACTTCATATCCATATTCTTTTAATATTATATAGGCTTTTTCCATTTGTTCATAATTGTAAAAAACAATTTTTAGAACTCCATAATTGTTTTCTCTATTATTAAGTATTTCAATGTTTTTTATTCCAATATCATTATCGCTTAATATATTAACAATTTTAGCTAATGCACCATTTTCATCCTTAATATTTATATTTAATTCAGGCATAGTATTTCCATTAACTTTTTTGTTTATAAATGAATCTCTATATTTTTTTGCTGAATCTATAAAATTATAAGTTATTTCACTATTAGAAATATTTTTTTCAAATTGATTAATTATTTCCTTAAATATTGATAATATTTTTAAGATTTCATCTTTATTCTCACTACAAATATTTTCCCACATTAAAGGATCTGACGAAGCAATCCTTGTAATATCTTTAAACCCTCCTGCTGCTAAGTTTTTCATTGTTTCATTTTTATCAT
>DOYA01000163.1:0-4317 GCA_003518755.1 Clostridiales bacterium
TTTAAAATCCGTATGGTGGGTATCCCTAAAGGGGGTCCCATAGGATTTAAAAAAAGGATGTGCGGTTAAACAGGATTAGTTCTTTACCTTAATTTACAAAAAAGGACCGTCCCCAATTGAAAAAAGGAGAGAGTATGTTTAATATAGAAGAAGAACTTAAAAAATTGCCAAAAGAGCCAGGCGTTTATTTGATGAAAGACAAAGATGACAAAATTATTTATGTTGGCAAAGCAGTTAATTTGAAAAATAGAGTTAGTTCATATTTTAGAAAAACAAATAAAACAGACAGAATACTCAAAATGGTTTCTTTAATAGACCATTTTGAATATATTGTTGTAAGCAATGAAGCAGAAGCTCTTATTCTAGAGTGTAATTTGATTAAAGAAAACAGACCTAAATATAATGTTTTATTAAAAGATGACAAAACATACCCATATATCAAAGTTGATGTAAAATCAGATTTTCCAAATGTTGTTATTACTAGAAGACTTATAAATGATGGCTCAAAATATTTTGGACCTTATGCAAATTCAGGTGCAGCCAAAGAAATGGTAGATTTTATTAAACAAAAATATAAAATTAGACAATGTAGAAATTTTAAATCAAATACGAGAGCTTGTTTAAATTATCATATAAAAAGATGTTTAGCTCCATGTATAGGGCTTATTTCAAAAGATGATTATAAAAAACAAATTGATGAAATAATTGATTTATTAGATGGGAAAACTGATAAAATTTTAAAAGATTTAAAAAAGCAAATGGATAAAGCATCTAAAGAATATAATTTTGAAGAAGCAGCTTATATAAGAGATAGAATGCAAGCTATAGAAAAAGCATCACAAAAACAAAAAGTTTCAAATATTTCTGAAAATAATATAGATGTTATAGGACTTTCAAAATCTGAATTAGAAGTTTGTATAGAAATATTTTTTGTACGTGGTAGCAAAATGATTAGAAGAGAACACTACTTTTTTGATAATCTAGGAGAAATGAAAGATAGTGAAATAGTTTCTGGATTTATAAAACAGTATTATATGGATAGCTTAGAAATTCCAAACAAGATAATGATTAGAGATGAATTAGAAGATGAAGAGGCATTAGAACAATGGCTTTCTTCAAAAACAACTCACAAGGTAGAAATTCATAGTGCTAAAAGAGGTGGAAAACTTAGATTTGTTGAAATGGCTGAAAAAAATAGCAAAGTTACACTTGAAAATAAAGAAAAAAATCAAAATGCTATTTTATTAGAACTAAAAGAAAAACTAAAAATGGATAAACTTCCTAGAAAAATTGAAACATATGATATTTCAAACATTTCTGGAGAATATATGGTTGCAGGAATGTGTGTTATGATTGATGGGAAAATTCAAAAAAATCTATCAAGAAGGTTTAAAATCAAAGATGTAATTGGACAAGATGACCCAAAATGTATGGAAGAAGTAATAACTAGAAGACTTAAGCATTCAGTAGAAAATCCGGAGGATAAAGGTTTTGGAAAAGTGCCAGATGCAATATTTGCTGATGGTGGAATAACCCAAATAAGAGCAGTTAGAAAAGCAGTTGATAAATATAATTTAGATATAAAAATATTTGGAATGGTTAAAAATGATAAACATCAAACAAGGGCATTGATGGATGAAGATAGAAACGAAATTGAGATTTCAGAAAATTTATTTAAATTAATAACTCTTTTCCAAGATACAGTACATGATACTGCAATTTCTTATCATAGAAAATTAAGAGATAAATCAATTTCTAAATCTGAGTTAGATGATATAAAGGGAATTGGAGAAGCAAAGAAAAAGGCACTTTTGAAACATTTCGGAAGTGTAGAAAAAATAAAAAAAGCTTCGATTGATGAATTAATTAAAGTAAAAGGAATAAATGAGGAATTGGCAAAAGAGATATTGGAAAAATTGAGGCAAATGGTTTGATGCAAGATGTGAGAGAAAGACGGTAGGATAAGAAAATATATTTAATCGGGAAACATATTCATTTAATAAATAAAAATATCAATTAGGTATTGACATTTACTAAATTTAGGTATATATTATTAGCAGTCTTAAAGATAGACTGCTAATTTTTATACTCTAGGAAAGTCATCATCGTTAGATGATAGACTTGACGTAGAGGATAAATATGGCGGAATTTAGATTTTGTAGCATTTTTAATGCGTACAAAATCTTAGTTTCGGTTTTTTTAGTAAACAAAAACGAATTATTATAATTTAACATTATTTGTAATGATTCTTTTTTGAACAAATATAATTAAAAGAAAGGATAGTGACAAATATGATTAAACCATTAAGTGACAGAGTTTTAATCAAAATGAAAGAAGCAGAAGAAACAACACAAAGTGGAATTATTCTTACTGCAATTTCTCAAGAAAAACCTCAAATTGCAGAGGTAGTTGAAATAGGACCAGGAAAAAAGGTTGATGGAAAACTTGAAGAAATGTCTGTAAAAAAAGGAGACAATGTTATAGTTAGCAAATATGCTGGAACAGAAGTTAAATACGAAGGAATTGATTATAAAATTCTAAACCAAGATGATATTCTAGCGATAGTAGAAAAATAAAAAAGGAGGAATTGAAAAATGGCAAAGATAATTAAATACGGTGAAGATGCAAGAAAAAGCCTAGCAGAAGGTGTTGAAAAATTAGCAAAAGTTGTTGAAGTTACACTTGGACCTAAAGGAAGAAATGTAGTTTTAGACAAAAGCTATGGAGCTCCATTAATTACAAATGATGGTGTAACTATAGCAAAAGAAATTGAACTTGAAGATAAGTTTGAAAACATGGGAGCACGTTTAGTAAAAGAAGTATCTACTAAAACAAATGATGTTGCAGGTGATGGAACTACAACAGCAACAGTTTTAGCACATAGTATGATTAAAGAAGGTGTTAAAAATGTTGCAGCAGGTGCAGACCCTATGGAAGTTAAAAGAGGAATAGATAAAGCTGTTGAAGTTGCTGTTAAAGGATTAAAAGAAATTAGCTCAGAAGTTGAAGAAAAAGATGGAATAGCTAGAGTTGCAAGTATTTCTGCAAATTCAGAAGAAATCGGAAACTTAATTGCAAATGCTATGGAAAAAGTTTCAAAAGATGGAGTTATAACAATTGAAGAATCAAAAACATCAAATACAGAATTAAATGTTGTAGAAGGAATGCAATTTGATAAAGGTTATGTTTCTCCATATATGGTAACTGATACAGAAAAAATGGAAGCAGTACTTGATAATCCATATATATTAATTACTGACAAAAAAATAAGCAATATTCAAGAAATATTACCTTTATTAGAGAGTTTAATGCAACAATCAGGAAAACTTTTAATTATTTGTGATGATTTAGAACAAGAAGCATTATCAACACTTGTACTTAATAAGTTAAGAGGAGTTTTAAATGTTGTTGCTGTTAAAGCACCTGGTTTTGGAGACAAGAGAAAAGCAATGTTACAAGATATTGCAGTATTAACAGGTGGAGAAGTAATCACATCAGAATTAGCTCTAGAGCTTAAAGATACAACAATTGAACAATTAGGTAGAGCAAAACAAGTTAAAGTTCAAAAAGAAAATACAATAATTGTTGATGGTTTAGGAAACAAAGAGCAAATAAAAGAAAGAGTAAATCAAATAAAAGCTCAAATAGAAGACACAAAGAGTGAATTTGATAAAGAAAATCTTCAAGAAAGATTAGCTAAAATTGCTGGTGGAGTTGCAGTAATTGGAGTAGGCGCTGCAACAGAAGTTGAAATGAAAGAAAAAAAATTAAGAATTGAAGATGCACTTTCTGCAACAAGAGCTGCTGTTGAAGAAGGAATAGTAGCAGGTGGTGGAACAGCATTAATAAATGTAATACCTAAAGTTGAAAAATTATTGTCTACATTACCTGAAGGAGAAAAATTAGGTGCAGGAATAGTATTAAAAGCATTAGAAGAGCCATTAAAACAAATTGCAAAAAATGCAGGTTTAGAGCCAGCTGTTATATTAGAAAATGTTAAAAAAGCAGATGTAGGATTTGGATTTGATGCTAAACAAGAGACATATGTTGATATGAAAAAAGCAGGAATAGTTGATCCTACAAAAGTTACAAGAAGTGCTTTACAAAATGCTGCATCAATTGCATCAATGGTATTAACTACAGAAAGCTTAGTTACAGATGCTCCAGAAAAGAAATGTAGTTGTGGATGCGGAAACAATGATGCAGGTATGGGTGCAGGAATGGAAGGAATGTACTAATTTTTCAACCAATAAATAGTTATTAGATAATGGTTATAGTTTAGATAGTATATTAAAAAGTTGATATATTAATATTTTG
>DOYA01000163.1:4450-9135 GCA_003518755.1 Clostridiales bacterium
GTCTGAGTGAAAGAGGCTCATTTTATTAAATTAGAATTTATTTAATGCGTAATGCAGCCGAGATTGTTTGATAAATATTAATATATCAACTTTTATATTATAAAAATATCCAGTAACGATAAATTTTTTTGCTCTTGTAATATTTAATCAAATATGTTACAATATGGAAAAACAAGAAAGAGGTATAAAAAAATGGATAAAGATACAAAAATCGAATTATTAAAAATCTTTGCAATGATAGTTGTTTTAGTATTATTAATTATTGGAATTGTATGGATGAACAGAGAAGACACAACATCAACAGAAAGTAAAAATGATTCAGAAATTGTTACAGATAATGAAGAGGAAGATGCAGTTGAAGAAGAGAATACAGAAGAACCAGAAAATGAAGAAGCAGATGAATCAGAAAATAGTGATGCAACAGAAAATCCAGAAAACACAGATAATTCTAATGAACAAAACGAATCAGTAGATAATAATACAGAAAATCTAGAATAATTGTATTGTATTTAAAAGTTATAGCTTAAGGGCTATAACTTTTTATATTCAAGAGGAAATAATCATTTTTCTCTTGAAAAATTAAAAAAATAGTATATAATATATAAAAACAGAAAGGAGAAATTAGCATTTAGCTAAAAATAATATAAAATGGATTTTTCAGAATTAGAGAAACAAATAGGATATACTTTCAAAGATAAAAACTTACTTAAAACCGCACTTACACATACATCATATGCATATGAAAGAAATGTTCAAAGTAATGAAAAACTTGAGTTTTTAGGAGATAGTATTTTAGAATTTATCTCAAGTGTATTTCTATATTCAAATTACACAAATCTAAAAGAAGGAGAAATGACTAAAGTTAGAGCACAAGTTGTGTGTGAGCAAAGCTTATATAAAGTTGCAAAAACACATAATTTTAGTGATTTCTTATTTCTTGGAAAATCTGAAAAAATGTCTGGCGGAGAGGTCAAACCAGCAATTTTAGCAGATAGTGTAGAGGCAGTTATTGCGGCTATGTATATAGATGGAGGATTAGAACCAGCTAAAGAGTTTATTATTAATAATTTGAAAGATGAAATAAAAAGTGCAAGTCAAAATGTTGGGCAAAAAGATTATAAAACAGTATTACAAGAAATACTTCAAAAACATGGAGATGTTGATATTCATTATAAGATAATAAAAGAAACAGGACCAGATCATAATAAGAAATTTGAAGCAGAAGTTATATATAACAAAAAAGTATTAGCTGTTGGAAAAGGAAAAAGTAAAAAACTTGCTGAAATGGAAGCTGCAAAATATGCTATAGAAGCTATAAAAAATAAGTAAATTTATAAAATTATTTCAAACTGATTTGTGCATTGAGAAAGGAATAAAGGTAAAAATGAAAAAACAATATATAATTCCAATATTTGTTCCACATTTAGGTTGCCCAAATGACTGTATTTTTTGCAATCAAAAATCAATAAGCGGGCAAGCTAAACAAGTTACAAAAGAAGATGTAAAAAAAATAATAGAAGAACACCTTAAATATATTAAAGAAAACTCAATAGTTGAAGTAGCTTTTTTTGGAGGAAGTTTTACTGGAATTGAAGAAGAAAGACAAATAGAACTATTAAGTACAGCATATGAATTTATAAAGTCAAAAAAAGTAGATAGTATACGTATATCAACTAGACCAGATTATATCAACAAAGAAGTTCTAAAAAGATTAAAAAAATATAAAGTCAAAACTATAGAACTTGGAGTACAATCAGCTAATGATTATATATTAAAAAAAGCTGGAAGAGGTCATACTTTTGAAGATGTAAAAAAAGCATCAAAACTAATTAGACTATATGGCTTTAAATTAGGACATCAAATGATGGTTGGGCTACCTGAAAGTACTAAATTAGACGAAATTAATACTGCTAAACAATTAATCAAATTAAAACCAAAGATGATTAGGATTTATCCTGTATTAGTAATTAAAGGAACAGAATTAGAAAAGCAATATAATGAAGGAACATATAAACCTTTAACAGTTGTACAAGCTGTTGAAACATGTAAAGAACTTGTTAAGATGTTTTCAAAAAAGAAAATAGATATTATTAGGATTGGTCTTCAACCAACTGATACAATTTCAGAACCAAACAGTGAAAATAGTGAGGTTGTTGCTGGGCCATTTCATTCAGCATTTAGGCAACTTGTAGAATCTGGAATGTGGTATGATGTAATTGTTGATAAAATAAAAAAATTAAATGCAAAAGTAAAAGAAGTAGAAGTAATTGTAAATCCTCAAGATGTTAATAATGTAATAGGTCAAAGAAAGGAAAATATAAGTAACTTAAAGCAAGTATATGATGTAGATTTAATTGTAAAAACAGATACTAAGATTAAGCAAGGAAAGTCAAAAATTGAGGTCACAAAAACATACGAAGACTTTTCTGAATAAATTTAGGAAAAGCTCTTGACAAATAAAAAAAAGATGGTATAATTTATAATGCGTTAAGGAAAATGCAGGTGTAGTTCAATGGTAGAACCCTAGCCTTCCAAGCTAGCTACGTGGGTTCGATTCCCACTACCTGCTCCAAGTATTAATCCTTAACGCATATATATGCAGGTGTAGTTCAATGGTAGAACCCTAGCCTTCCAAGCTAGCTACGTGGGTTCGATTCCCACTACCTGCTCCAACTTTATGCAAATTCGAACTATTAGATAAACAAATATCTGATAGTTTTTTATTTCAATCGAATAAAAATCAAAAATTTTTTATATACTATTTATAATATATTTGTGAAATTTTAAATATACATATTGACAAAATCACGATATAGTGATAAAATGTTTATAAAGGAGTGATATCTTATGCCAGTTTTATCAAGATTTTATGGAATTGTAATTAGGATGTATTTTCAACAAAGTGAACACAATCCACCACATATACATGCAATTTATGGTGAACATGTTGCTGCAATAGATTTCCAAGAAAAGAAAATAATTGAAGGTGAATTACCTAAAAAAGCTTTAGAATTGGTAATGGAATGGATTACTATTCATGAGAAAGAATTAAAAGAAATATGGGATACACAAGATTTCAAAAATATAAAGCCACTAGAATAAGGAGGGGATTTTTATGTTTCATAAAATAAAAAATGTAACACCACTTCAAGACTTTAAATTAAGTATTCAATTTGCAGAAGGTATAACAAAAATATATGATATGAAAAAACTTATTGAAAATAATAAAATATTTGCAGATTTAAAGGATATAAATTTATTTAATTCAGTTGAAGTAGATATTGGTGGGTATGGAGTAATTTGGAATGATGATATTGATATTTCATGTGATGAATTATTTGAAAATAGTAAAAAAATAGATACTCCTTTTGATGGTTTAATGGCTTTTAGTGATGCAACAGATATATGGGGCTTAAACGAAAGCACATTACGAAAAGCAATTATATATGGTAAATTAATTAATGGAATAGATGTATGTAAATTTGGAAAACAATGGGTTGTTTCTATTAATGCAATGAAAAGAGAATATGGAATGCCATCAAAAAAATAACAAATTATCTATTGATAAAAAATTAATAATATGTTAATAATAATGAATAAATCGAATTATATAATAGAGATTGAAACAGAGTATGTAAATTTTTCGCATACCTGTTTCGAAATCGCTACAACTTTTTGCATAATCGAACCTTTATAAACACAAAAAATTTTGATTTGTTATTATGGGTTTTAATTATGGCAGTTTTGCCACAATTAAAAGGTTGAAAAATTGTTGACTTTTGTTAAATATTCATGTATAATAAACATAGGAAATGAAGAAACCACAAACGTGGTTTGCCGAATTGATATGTAAAAAAACACACCGAACTGGGCAAGTTACAGATGTGTTTTTTTATTGTCTATTTGCTTAAAATTATAACCAGTATAATTAAGGCAAATACTATAATAGTTTCGACAACTAAGCCAAATAAAAGTAAGTATATTATTTCTAATAAAACAGCTTCTATCATAGCACCACCTCCGTTCTCGTAACAAATGTTACGGATTAAAAGTGGCAAACCACATCTGCTTATTCTCATTTCCTATGTTAGTTAGTATAGCATATATTTTATATTAAAGCAATAGGAAAGAAACAAAATTTCGTAAAATATTTTTGCACAAAATTATTTGATTATTTATTAGCTTTATGTTAAAGTAAATACAATAAATCGAATTATATAATAAAGTTTGAAACAGAGTATGTATATTTTTCGCATACCTGTTTCGAAATCGCTCCATAAATAATAATTCGAACTCTAGTGTAATTAATTACTAGAGTTTTTTTTAATAAATTTGCTAAAAAATCAAATACAAAAAAGAATAAATATCATTTTGTTTTTGGAATTTGTACTTTTGGACCAACAAATTCAAAAAAACTATTGCATTATTTTTTGAATTTTGTAATAATAGAAATCGAAGAAATTAATTAAAAGTTTAATTTAAATATTCCTAATGAAAAAGAGTATTTAATAGCTGTAAATGTTACAAAAGAAGTATATTCTAGAATAAACTTGGAGTATTCTAATGAACTGAAGAGAGGAAGTTTATATTTATGAAAAATTTCAAGAAAAAAGAACTAAAAATCAGTAATGGTATTACTTTGATAGCTTTAGTAATCACAATTATTATTCTTTTGATTTTAGCAG
>DOYA01000003.1:0-444 GCA_003518755.1 Clostridiales bacterium
TTACTTCATATGTTAATAATTTTTGATATCCTGAAGATATATAAGAAAGAGCTTTATTTCGTATTTCTTCATTTACGATTTTGTTTTCCTCTAAATATTTTAAAGCTAAAATATTTGGATATAAACTTGAAGAAATTTGTTCAAAACATCCTGTTGGCATTTTGAAGATGTTTTCCATTCCTTCTACAGTTTGAGACAATGTACTTGAATAGATTTTTACTTTTGCCTTTGCTGAATTTTCAATTATATCATCTAAAACCAAGATATCTTCTGAAATATCTTCATCTACATTTCCTGTTGAAACAACTTTTTCAACTTTATAACCTTTTGCCGAAACTAAACATTCTTTTTCAACTATATCTGTTAAAGAATCACTTGAAACTTCAGCTCTAAATTTGTTGTTTCCAGGTTTTAAAACTGATATTGGAATATAAACCATGTTTG
>DOYA01000003.1:655-3313 GCA_003518755.1 Clostridiales bacterium
TTACATTATCTGTTTCAATTAAGTTTTTAGGTAATTCAAAATCTACGAAAAAGTCTTTAAATACTTTTACATTATTTATCATTCCATATCCTATTTTTCCATCTTTAGTATTTCCAACAGTTTGAATTGTCCATGTAGTAATATTATCACTTAGTTTTAACTCAATATTTGCATTTCCTCCAGTTGTAACCAATTCTGGAATAAAACACATACTTTCTAAAAATACATTTCTTATATTTTCATCTACATTTTTTTCTTGTTCATTTTCAACTTTTTCATTATTATTAGATTCATTAATTTCTTCATTTTTATTTGCATCTTTTTTAGAAAAAATATTTAAAGATGATTCTATGCCATCTAAAACTGATGATTTACCACTATTTTCAGATTCTATATCTAATGATTCATCTGGCATTAATATACTATTATTTTTGTTTTTACTTTTCACTCTTAAGTCTGTATCTGGAATAGCATCTATTGGAAGCTCTGCTCTACCCACTGTGTTTTTCGCATTATTAAATACCATTATTCCAAGTAATCCAACTGCAATAGCTCCTATTATTGCAAATATAATTATAATATATGATTTAGGATTATTATTTAATTCATCTTTATTTTTTCCATTATCTCTTAGGTTAAATAGATAATTAAATATATATGTACAAATTATAATAATAACAATTGATATCTCATCAAATGTAAATATTTTTTCTAAAATGCCACCAATAGCAATTGATAATATAAATGCTCCCAAGTATTTTAAAATATATATTATTTCTGTAAAAATAGCTTTCATATTTTTACTAATATTTATTTTTTGTACTTGATTAAATTTAGCAATTATTGCTAAAATCAGTAATAATATTGCCCCTATAAATGCTATTATATATGGAGAAACATCTAAATCCACAATAAGTATTTTTAAAGCTGTAATAGCACAAAGTGTTAAAATAATTGACACTGAAGTTCTAAATAGCTTTTTACTAAATCGTGATATAAATAAAATATATATTGCAAGTCCTACAATACTAGTTATTGCAAAAGTTGCCCATGTGAAATCAAAACTCCAGAAGTTTTCTTCTATAATTGCTATAACAACAATTGATAATAAAAGGTCAAATATTATAAAGTTAATTAAATGTTTAATACCTTGCCTTAATACTTTAAATTTTATAAATAATAGGATAATTGTTATTATTGCTATAATAATTAATAAAACAATTGATATAGTTTTTGCCTTTTCTCTTTGTTCATAATCATTTATTATTGTTTCTGATATATTTTTATTTTTGTTTCCTTGTTTTAGTAATAGTGCCATCATTGTTTGTTCTGATTTATCATTTACTATACAAGAATATAAAGTTGCAGCATCTAAGTCATTTGAAAATTTTATATCTTGTAATGCGAGTTTTATATTATCTATTGATAAATCATTATTTGCTAAATTTAATACAGAATTATCTAACATACTAACTAAAAGTGCAGAATCAACATTCGCTTTATTTTCATCTTGAGTATTAAATGAAATATTTATTTTTTCGCCTGGTTTATATTCTTGTTTATCTGTATTAATACTTATATTTAGCTCTTTACTTGGTTTTACGAATATTGTTTTCTTAAATTCTGATTTATTTGATTTATAATTATCTGTTTTATCTGTAACATAAATATCAATTAATCCATAATTATCATCTAAATTTATTTTTGTATCATTTGATTCTGTACTAAGCATTTTAATTAGCTTGTCATTTTTAAAAAAGTATATGTTTTTTGTGTTATCATTTAAAGATGAAACTTTAATTTGTATATCTTCTCCTTGTTCATATTTCACCTTATCAGTTGATAATAATAAGTCATTTTGTATAATATCTAATGATACTTTCTTTTGGATTTTATTTTTATTTGTGTCTTCTGCAATAATTGAGAATTGCTTTACACTTGCCTGTGTAGTATAATTTAATGTATCATATTTTGAATTTACTTTTTGATTGCTTATTTGATCAATATCTATCGAAAATTTACCAATACCATTTTCATCTGTTGCAATTTGTTTTGTAAAATTATTAGATGAAACTGTAATATAAGATTTTACAGGTGTTCCATCAGCATTACTTGTAAATACATAAACATCATTTTTTCTTCCAGCAGAAAGAGTACCATATTCAGGAAGTAATTGAATTTCAAATAAATCTGTTCCAGCTGAAAAACTATTTGTTGCTTCAACATAATAATTTGATGAATCAACTGCCTCGACTTTTATATTATATGTTTTTGCCTCTTTTATATAATAATCTATTGTTGCTATTCCTTGCTCATCACTTTTTAAAGTTTTATATTCTTTATTATCTATAAACACTTTAAAATTCGCATCTTTAACAGCTTCTCCGAAAAAATACTTCGCAGTAAATGTTATTTTTGCAGTATCTTCAACTAGATAATTTTGTTTATCAAAATCTACTTTTACTTCATATTTTGGTGTAACATAAGGATTTACTTTGAATTGTTTTGTTGTTTCATTTTCATTTGATTTTACAACTAATTTATATAACCCACTATTTACTTCATTTGCTAACTCAAATTTTCCACTAACAATTCCATAATCAGATGATTTTATATTTTCATTATAAACTTTATTATCATTACCATCATAAATACTAA
>DOYA01000066.1 GCA_003518755.1 Clostridiales bacterium
TTTAATAAATGTTGAAAATAATAAATAATTTAAATAATAATTATTATCAAATAATTAATATAACTTTTATACTAAAATAATTAAATGTCAGAGAGACTAGAAATTAATACAAAATCAAATCATAAAAATGACCTGAAAAATTCAAATAATAATTTAATAGATGATGAAAATGAGATGAAACAATCTAAATATGGTTATAAAATTACTGCCCATGAACTAGAGGAAATTATGGGAAAATATAAAGAAAGAGGAACTGATTTTAATGATCTTAGACATTTCGAAGGACCAAATGCTATAAAGAATTTGCTTTTATCTCTTAAAACAAATGAGATAAATGGAATATCTTCAAAAACAGCAGAAGAAAGAGAAGATGAATTTGGTTCAAACAAGGTCTTCGTTGAGCCTGTTCCACCTTTTTGTTCCTATGTATGGGAAGCATTGGAAGATATGATGGTTAGAATTTTGATAGTCTGCGCAGTAGTTCAAATTGTTCTAGGTTGTACTTTATCTGATGATCCTTCCAAGGATTGGATAGATGGTGTAAGTATAATAATAGCAATTTTAGTTGTTGTACTCGTTGGGTCCATCACAAATTACCAAAAAGAAACAAAATTCCATGAATTAAATGAGGTTCAAAATGCTGGAACCAAATATAGAATTATTAGAGATGGTAATCCAAATGAGTATATAAGTGATGATATTTTAGTCGGTGATTTAATTATGGTAAATTATGGTGATATTATGGCAGCGGATTTATTACTTATAGAAGGAAATGGAATAAAAATGGATGAAAGTGCTTTAACAGGAGAATCTGATGCAATGAAAAAAGAACCTTATCACATATGCAAAGAATTATTAGACAAATCTGAAAGTAAAGATTCTAAATTGCCTTCACCTTTAATTCTTTCTGGAACAAATTGCATCGAAGGAAGCGGGAAAGCTATAGTTTTAGCAGTAGGTGATCATTCACAAAAAGGTATTATTAGGCGTACAGTAGATAACGCCCAAGAAAATAATCAAACCCCCTTGGAAGAAAAACTTGAGAGAATTGCCTCAATGATAGGATACTTTGGTTTAGGAGCTGGTGTAGTTACTTTAATAGCACTATTTATTAGATTTGGAATAAGTTTTCCTGCTCAAATGAAAGATTATAATAAAGATTCTAAGGTTGAATCTATTATGACCATTTTCTTATTTAATTTCCCAGAAAAAAAAACTGATCCAAATGTTCATGGAAATACTAATAATAGTTTAACCAATCCTAAATCCATGATTGCTAAAAGCATTTTAGATATTATTATTCTATGTATTTCAATTATAGTCGTTGCTATACCAGAAGGATTGCCATTAGCAGTTACATTATCTTTGGCTTTCTCCATAAAAAAGTTAATGGACTATAATAATTTAGTTAGAAAAATGCATGCATGTGAAACAATGGGTGGGGCCAATTATATTTGTACAGATAAGACTGGAACTTTGACCAAAAATGAAATGAGTGTGTTTAAAGTTCTTACTGGAAACAATGATTTTGAACTTCAACAAAATCAGTCACAAGAAAATGTAGGGAAACTAGATAATGCTACTTCCTCTTATGATACCCAAAAACAAATGAGAGAAGATCACAATTTATATTTTAAAAATGATCAATATTGGGAAGTTTTGAAAGTGGCTATTGCTTTAAATGTAGAATGCACTATATCAAAATTAGATCAAAAAGATATAAATGGAGATACTGAAAAATGTGAAACAAAAAATAAAACTGATAAAGCATTTATTGACTTTTTATATCGTCTAAAATCACCAATAGGTGAAGAAAAAGAAAAATATTTAAAAAATCAAGCAAGTTATAAGCAATTTCCTTTTGATTCAAAACGTAAAAGAATGACAACTTTTGTTTATAATGATGATTTCCCTAATAAATACAGACTCTTTTCAAAGGGTGGAGGGGAAAATGCAGCTCTTTTTTGCAAATCATATTTAGATCCAGAAAATGGTACCATTAAGCCAATGGATGATACTACCATAGAAAAGATAAAAAATAAAATAAAAGAATACAACAAAGATAAATTAAGGTCACTTTATGTGGCATATAAGGACATAACAAAAGAAGAATTCAAAAATTGTGAAAAAGTAAATGATGAAGGAAAATTAATTGATACATATGGAATGGTTTTCCTTGCAGTTTTTGGTATTAGAGATTCATTAAGAGATGGAGTAAAAGAAGCTGTTAAGAAATGTCATGAAGCATCTGTAAACGTTGTAATGGTCACTGGAGATAATATAGTTACTGCTACAGCCATTGCCAAAGAGTGTGGAATCTTAGGTGCCGAAGTTGATTTAAAAGATTTAGGGCCAGATAAAATTGAGCAAGATCCAGAGGCTATGAATGATGAATCAAGAAAAAAAGAATATATTTCTGAGTTATTAAGAACTAAACCAAGAGCTATAACAGGAAATAGTTTTTATAATTGTGTAGGTGGATTAATTTGTGATGAATGTAAAAAAGATACTAATTTATGTAAATGCCCTAAAACTTTAGCTGAAGCTGAAGAAATGAAAAAGAAAAATAAAGAAAGTGGGCTAAGACCAATTAAAAAGGATGTTATTAAAAATATGAAAAATTTTGAAATAATAACAAAAAGATTAAATGTAATGGCTAGATCACAACCATTGCATAAATATGCTTTAGTTTTAGGATTAAAAGATTTAAAGCATGTAGTGGCAGTTACAGGAGATGGAACAAATGATGCACCAGCATTATCAAAATCTGATGTTGGTTTTGCTATGTTTGCAGGAACTGATATAGCTAAAGAAGCTTCTGATATTGTTATTATAGATAATAACTTCAGTTCAATAGTCACTGCCATTATTTATGGAAGAAATATTTATGATAATATTAGGAAATTTTTACAATTCCAATTATCAGTTAATTTTTGTGCTTGTTTAATTGTTTTCATTTGTGCTTGTATTGGTAATGAAACGCCTTTAACTCCTATACAAATGCTTTGGGTAAATTTAATAATGGATTCTTTGGGATCTTTAGCTTTAGCAACAGAACCTCCATATGAAGAATTACTACAAAGGGAACCTACAAGAAGAAGTGAATCAATTATAAATGGTCGTATGTGGAAACATATTGTAATGCAAAGTCTTATTCAAATTATTATTTTATTAATTCTATATTTAATTGCCCCAAAATTTGTAAAAGAACAAGATTTAGAAAGATTAGCTGAAAATTCAATAATTAATTATTGTTATGGAAAAATGCCAGGAGAAGGAGATGTTTCTCATATTATTTTTGGAACCGAGTCAAGTTGGCCAACTGATGTAAAATTATTGAATAATGTTACTAAGGAATATTGTGGGAAATATAGATCTAGACAATCTTTAAATGTTGCATTTAAAGAATATTCAAATGGAAATGGAGGAACAGTTCATATGTCTTTGATTTTCAATGTCTTTGTTATATATACTTTATTTAATCAAGTAAATTGCAGAATTATTGATGATAGTTTTAATA
>DOYA01000142.1 GCA_003518755.1 Clostridiales bacterium
GCTATGGAACTTTATCTTGACTTTATAAATATTTTCTTGAGAATTTTAAGTATTTTTGGAAAAAGAAGAAATTAAAAAATATTAATTCTTTCATCTAAATAATGTAATAATACTAGTAGGGGCGATTTTAATCGCCCGTTTTATTATATTAATCTGTTAACCTATTTTTTTATTCGTTTCATGTATTTAAAATAATCTTTCCCATTTGGTATGATGTGTTTCTAAAATTGTTTTATATTTTTTTCTTTCTATTATCTACACTAAATAAAACATCCCATTATATTTCGGGCGATTAAAATCGCCCCTACATTTTTTAACTTCTCTAATATTATAGTAAGAATCTTGTACAGTTTTATAGCATTTAATGAATCTATCTTATTATTAATATCTTTGCAGTTTATTTTTTTAATTTTAGTAAATACTAAATACGGATAGGATGTGATAAAATGAATTCATATTGGATTTCTTCGACCAACAAAATAAATAAAAATCAATTTAATAGAATCGATCAAAACTATTCAACTGATGTATGTATAATTGGTGCAGGCCTTACGGGTTTAAGTACAGCATATTATCTTTCAAAAAAAGGCTTAAAAGTAATTGTCTTAGATAAATCTGAAATTGGTACAAAAACTTCTGGACACACTACTGCAAAAATCACTTTAAATCATGGATTAATTTATAATTATTTAATTAATACTTTTGGTATAGAATTTGCGTCAAAGTATTACTTATCAAATAATCAAGCAATTTCAAATATTAAAAATATTATTGATACAGAAAAAATTGATTGTGATTTTGAATATCAAGATAATTATATTTATACAACAGATGAAAAAAATGTATTTAAAATAAATAATGAAATAGAATCAATTAATTTAATAGAAAAATATTTAACTGAAAATTACAATTTTAATAAAGAAAACCTAAATATTAATCCACAATTTACAACAAGATGTGGATTACCATTTAGAATATCTGGTGCAATTAAAACATGTAATCAAGCTCAGTTTCATCCTGTAAAATATATGTACGGCTTAGCAAACTCTATTCAATCTAATGGTGGATTGATTTTTACAAATTCTTTGGTTACAGATGTAAAGAAAAAAGATAATGAATATGAAGTTTGGGTTAATGATTATAAAATAAAAACTAAATATGTAGTTTTGGCTTCACACTATCCATTTATAAATTTTCCCGGTTTTTATTTTTCAAAAATGTATCAAGTAACTTCCTATGCTGTTGGAATTGAAATAGATGAAAATATATTAAATTGTATGTATATAAATGATTGTGAACCTATTCTTTCATTTAGAACAGCAAAACTTGATAATGATAAAAAATTATTAATTATAGGTGGTGGAAACCATAAATGTGGATTTTCTCCAGAAAGTAGAGATATTTTTGGATATAAATATTTAGAAAATGAAATAAAAAAATATTATCCTAACTCAAAAATAATGTATAAATGGAATACAAGAGATTGTATAACTCTTGATAAAGTTCCTTATATTGGTGAATTTTCTAGCCTTATGCCCAATTGCTTTGTTGCAACAGGATTTAATAAATGGGGAATGACCATGTCTAATGTGTCTGCAAATATTATTTCAGATTGTATTTTAGCAAAAGAAAATGAATTTTTAGATATTTATAATTCTAAAAGACTTCAGCCTATAAAAAATAAAGAAGAAGTAAAAAATGAAATAAAACAAGTTTTTAAATCTTTTGTACAAAATAGAATACAAATTCCAAAAGAAGACTTATCTAGCATAAAAAATGATAATGGTGGAATTATTAAAATCGACGGAAATTCTGTTGGAATCTATAAAGATAAATCAGGCAATATTTATGCAATAAATCCAACATGTACTCATTTAGGTTGTTTATTAACTTGGAATAATGTAGACAAAACTTGGGATTGTCCATGTCATGGTTCAAGATTTGATTATACTGGAAAGAACTTGTATGACCCTGCGTTTAAAGATTTGAAGATGTATGAGGTGAGAAGTGAGAAGTGAGAGGTGTGAAGTGGGAAGTTGGACTTTTATCTTATACCTTATACCTTATACCTTATACCTCTTACCTCTTACCTCTTACCTCTTACCTCCTACTTCCTACCTCATTTTTTATCCTTTAAAATCTGCCTTTTGATAAATTCAACAAACCTTTCCAATAAACTCTTCTACACTCATAGCTCCTATGTCACCATCTGTTCTTGAGCGAACTCCTACTGTATTTGATTCTAGTTCTTTATCTCCTACAATAAGCATATATGGAATTTTTTGAAGCTGTGCTTCACGTATTTTATATCCTATTTTTTCAGATCTTGAATCTACTTCTACTCTTAATTTTTGTTTTTGTAATTGTTCTTTAATTTTATTTGCATAATCTATATGTCTATCTGCTATTGGTAAAATTTTTATTTGTTTTGGACATACCCAGAAAGGCAAGTTTCCTTTTGTTTCTTCAATTAAAAAAGAAATAAATCTATCTGATGAACCTAAAATCGCTCTATGTATAACAACAGGTCTATGTGCTTCTCCATCTTCACCAATATACTCTAGCTCAAATCTCTCTGGAAGTGCAAAATCTAATTGGCATGTTGGAATTGTTACATCATGCCCTAGGGCTGTTTGAATTTGAATATCTATTTTAGGTCCATAGAATGCCGCTTCTCCCTTTGCTTCATAAAATTCAATATTTAATTCTTTTAAAATTTGTCTTAATTGTTCTTCTGCAGTATTCCACATTTCATCATTATCTATGTATTTTTCTTTATTTTCTTTGTCTCTTAAAGATAATCTAAATTTGAAATTTTCTCTCGAAAATCCGAAATCTTTTATATATACTTCAAAAATTAGGTTAATTACTTTTCCAACTTCTTCTTTAATTTGATCAGGTCTTACAAAAAGGTGTGCATCATTTTGGCACATTTGGCGAACTCTTTCTAAACCACATACTGCGCCAGAATTTTCATATCTGAAATCATGTGCAAGTTCTCCAATTTTTATAGGTAAATCTCTATATGATCTCATTTCGCTTTTATAAATTAGCATATGATGTGGACAATTCATCGGTCTTAAAACAAGTTCTTCATTTTCCATTTTCATAATTGGGAACATA
The DNA here is from genome assembly GCA_003518755.1 of Clostridiales bacterium. Classification (GTDB taxonomy): domain Bacteria; phylum Bacillota; class Clostridia; order TANB77; family CAG-508; genus CAG-269. Next base: position 3,124 of record DOYA01000142.1, read on the forward strand.
TCATCTTTATAATGGTCCCAATGTCCACTAATTTTATATAAATTCGTTGTTGCCAAACTTGGTGTATATACATGTGAATAACCAAGTTCTAATTCTTTATCTTGAATATATCTTTCTAAAACTCTTCTTATAGTTGCACCATCAGGTAAATACATTGGAAGCCCTGCACCAACTAACGGATGAGTCATAAACAATTTTAAATCTTTTCCAATTTTTCTATGGTCTCTTGCTTGTCTATCTTCTAAAACTTGCATATATTCTTCAACTTGGCTTGCTTTAGGGAAAGAAATAGCATATACTCTTTGTAGCATTTTATTTTTCTCGTTTCCTTTCCAATATGCACCTGCTAAATTTAAAAGTTTGACAGCTTTTATTTTACCTGTACTCATTAAATGTGGACCAGCGCATAAATCCGTAAACTCGCCTTGCTTATAAAAAGATATTTCTTCTCCTTCAGGTAAGTCTTTTATAAGTTCAACTTTATATTGTTCATTTTTTTCTTCCATTAATTTTATTGCTTCATCTCTTGGAAGAGTAAATCTTTCAATAGGCAAATCTTCTTTTATGATTTTTTTCATTTCCGCTTCTATTTTTTCTTTATCTTCATCTGAAAAATGATTTTCTATATCAAAATCATAATAGAAACCTTCATCAATTGCAGGTCCAATTGCAAGCTTAGCATTTGGATTTATTCTTTTTACTGCTTGTGCCATTATGTGTGATGTAGTATGCCAATATGCTTTTTTACCTTCCAAATCACTTTCAAAAGTATGAATTACTAAATTGCAATCTTCATCTAACACATATCTTAAGTCTACTATTTTATCATTAACACTTGCACATGTTGCTTGTCTTGCTAACCCTTCACTAATTTTTTTTGCAACATCTATAATTTGAATTCCTTCTTCTACTTCAATTACAGATGCATCTTTTAAAATTACTTTAATCATAATTAAAAATCCTTTCCTGCCATAGAGATAAAAAAACACACTCCTATGGCATAAAATCATCCATAGGAGTGCATTATAGTTACAATTTATATTATTGAGTCCGCAACTTTGCTTTCATTGTATATACTTTTTTCTCGTCTAAAGCACGAAAAAAGATATACAATGCCGCCGTTGCTACTCTATAATTATTATAGTAACATAATATTTGCACGGTTCCATCCCGTTTTTTTCTTAATTTATGATGACATTAAATTTAACGCTTAGTTTTATATTTAAAACACAGAGGTAGTTTTTCAAATATGTTTGCTAAAATTGGCTTTCAGCCTACGGCCAATTATCTCTATTAGTAACCTTTATTTTACTTTGTCTCTTTCACGTTTATATTTTTATTGTAAACTATTTTATAACAATTTATCATTTTCGTCAAGGGGTTTAGGAATAAAATATTATTATTCTTCACCTTTTAATTTCTCTGCTCTGTCTGCTGCAATTAGATTATCAATCATTTCATCTAAATCGCCATTTAAAAAGTTTTCCATCTGAAATACACTAAATCCTATTCTATGGTCTGTTATTCTTCCTTGAGGGTAATTATATGTTCTAATTTTCTCACTTCTATCTCCTGAACCAACTTGAATCTTTCTTGTATTGGAAATTTCACTATCCTGTTTTTCTTTTTCTATTTCATATAATCTTGATTTTAGCATATTCATTGCATATTCTCTGTTTTGTAACTGTGATCTTTGTGTCTGGCATTCTGCCACTATTCCTGTTGGAATATGTATAAGTCTTACGGCTGACGATGTTTTATTAATATGCTGTCCTCCTGCTCCAGATGCTCTAAAAACCTCCATTTTTATGTCTGCTGGGTTAATTTCTATCTCAACATCCTCAACAACTGGAAGTACTGCAACCGTAGCTGTTGATGTGTGAATTCTCCCGCTTGATTCAGTATCTGGCACACGTTGAACTCTATGTACTCCACTTTCAAATTTTAATCTACTATATGCTCCTTTACCAGTTACCATAAATGATATTTCTTTATAGCCCCCTAATTCCGTAGCATTTTCGTTCAATATTTCTATTTTCCAATGCTTTCTTTCTGCATACATTCCGGTACATTCTAAATAAGGTTCCTGCAAATAAAGCTGCTTCTTCTCCTCCTGCACCACCACGGATTTCGCAAATAACACTTTTATCATCATTTGGATCTTTTGGAATAAGCAAAAACTTAAGCTCTTCTTCAATTGTAGGGATTTTTTCTTTGCTTGCATAATATTCTTCTTCAGCAAGTTCTTTCATTTCTGGATCTTCCATAAGCTCTTTGGCTTCTTCCATAGATTTTAAGGTGTTTTTATATTCTCGATATTTTTCAACAATTTCTTCTATTGAACTATGTTCTTTCATTAATTTTTGCCATTCTCCAGTGTTTGCTATAATTTCTGGATCGGCAATTTGATTGGTTAACTCATCATATCTTTTTTCGACTAACTCTAATTTTTCAAACATTTTAATCTTCCTTTCAAATATGATTCATTATACTACAAATCATATATTTTATCAAGGGGTTTATTCCGTAAATAATGTTATTTTTAAAGACTTTGATAAGAGGTTGGAGGTATGAAGTCGGAAGTAAGCAGTCGATTTTTCCTAGAATAGAAAAAACGCAGATTAATCTGCGTTTTTAAGTATTATCATCATCATCTATTGGTCCAAATAATTCATCAAATTTAGCTTCTAACTCTTTTTGTAAATCATATTCATCATCTTTTGAATTATCTGTTTTTTGCTCGTCATCCATTGGTAACATTGGTGCATCATCATCCTTGTCTATTGGAATAGATGGAACATTAGATTGATCTATTGGATTGTCCATTATTGTTTTATTATTGTCTGTATCAAAATTTTCTAATTGCTCTAATTTAGTACCTAAATTTGTATCTTGAGTACTATCCTTTTTATCACTTGTTATATCATCATCTGCAAATAAATCATCTAATGAATCAATTTTTAAATCATCAACATTCTTCTTTTCATCTTCTGGAACATATGGATTATATGGGTTATATTTTCTCCAAATACCTCTATCAATTTCTCCTATATCATTATGACTTATTTCATATTTTGCAAGCTCTTTAGCCATAGGTTTTTTAAAATAATAGAATTTTTTTGCTTTTACAGGTCTAATTCCTTTTTCAAATATAATACATAAGTCATTATTCATTCTTCTAAGCTCATCAGGTGTCATAAGTGCTCTTCCCATAATTTGATCTGATTCACCTGTTCCAGTTTTTACATGCTCTTTATCAAAGTTCTTTGATATATTATCACGTGAAATCGTTTTTTCACCTAATGCTTTTGAAAAATATTCTACTGTTTTTTGTGAGTTACTTCCTAAAAATACGTGCGTATCACAGTTACCAATAATAGTTTCATTTGCTTTTTCATAAATTGCTTCCAACTGGTCTAAGTTTTGTAAAATAACACTAAATGAAATAGCTCTACTTCTTGATGTAGATATCTTTTTATCAAAATCTGGTATTCTACCAATATTGGCAAACTCGTCTAAGATAAAATAAGTTGGAACTTTTAATTTTAATCCTGGAGAGTTATCTGCTAAATCATATAATTGTTGTATCATCTGTGAGAAAAATATTGTAAGAAGGAAATCATATGCCCCATGTGTATCAGAAGATATAACATATACAGCAGTTCTTTCATTTCCTATTTGTTCAAAATCAATAGTATCTGTTGATGTTAATTCTGCTATTTCTTTTGAATCGAATTTTCCTAATTTTGATTGTAGTGTACTTAAAATTGAACTATATGTCTTTTCTGGCGCTATCTCGATAGATTTATAATTCATTCTAGCTGGATGGTCATAAGGAAGTTGACTCATAAGCTCTGTAAGTAGGTTACTACCACCATTTGAATTTGCAGCTCTAACTAGTTCTGCACAACTTGCTAAGTTTTGTTCTTCATCTGGTCTAGTTGCCATTAAATAATAAATTAGTGCCTTTAGTAACATCTCTGCCGAATCATCCCAGAACGGATCTGAATTACCACCTTCTGTTTTTTGTCCTTTAACAATTGTGTTTGCAATAATATCAACATCTATTTCTGATGCAACATGCATTAAAGGATTATACCCATCACTATATTGTGGATGAACTAAATTAAGTACTTTTATTTTATATCCATTTTGTCTTAAATAACCAGCTGTTTTATCATATAATTCACCTTTTGGATCAGTAAATACATAAGAACCTAATAACTGATATGCATTTGGAATTGAATATGATGCAGATTTACCAGAACCTGAACCACCGACAACTAGAACATTAACATTACCTCTTTTATTAAGTGGTAAATAATTATTTTCTGCAAGAATTATACCTGCTTTTTTACTTAATACTTGGTATTGTTCTCCATGCTCGCTCCAATCACTTGAACCATGTTCTATATCATCATATCTATGTTTTGGCATCATTCTGATGAAACCAATAGTAACAACTGTAACATACAATAATGAAAAACCAAATAAGTTTTTACAATATTCTCCTATTAGTTTATACTTAATAAGTGTTTTTATTCCTAAAATAGGTCTTCCCGAAACTTTTCCAAATACTTCTCCGAATTTCCCTGAATCAAAATGCCCTAAAAGTGTTGTTGTATATCTAGCACATGTCATAGGCATGATAAATACTATGGCCATCAATAGCCATAGTATAATTGCAACTATTATCGTAGCTTTGCCCTTTTTTAGGGCTCCTTCAATTTTATAATTCATATAAATCTCCCATTTCTTTTGTTTCTATGCTACATCTCTATCATTATCATTATTTGGTTCATTACCCTTTGCATCCCAGACTGAGTATTCATTTTTTTCATTTAACGGATTTAATTTAAAAATATCTTTAAAAATACTTTTTAGCAATTCTGCAAATTTACCAAAACAACACATTAACGGTCCAACAGTAGGTGCATCCTTACTACTAGTTGGATTTCTTAATTCTGGTGGTAATTTTCCTGTTCCGGATTGATTATTATACTCTATAATTTTTTCTGCTAATTCTTTTGGAATCTTTTTTCCTGACATTCTATACTTCCTCCCTATTTTTTATCATCTCTTATTTCAAAAGCAAAATAAGATTTGTAAGGTTTAAGTTTGCATTTCCCCTTTACCTCATTTGTTGTTTCATCATAATAGAGCACAGGTCTTATTTCCTCTGTTGTTTCTGGGTCTATAATTGTAATTGCTCTTTTTAAGTTTGGCGTATATTTAAAATCTTTAATCTCTGTTTCTTTTTCCGAATAAATTGCATTATATTTAAATGGTAATGGTTTTTTTGAAATTCTAACTTCGTCATTAATCAGCATACCATTATTTATTACAACCTTTTCTTTTGCAAATGAAAAAATAATTAATTGATTTCCACTATCTTGTGGATCATCAACATAAAAAGTCTTACGACTCAAATCCCCAATAAGAGTTTCAGTTGTACGCAGCCTTTCAACAGTATACTTTGGAAAATAGTCCAAGTATTCTTTTTTAGTTCTATAAATCTCATAAATAACAGTATTTACTCCTTTTGGATCTGTAATACTAAAGTGTTTACCTTTCCATTCTTCCATTTTTTATTCCTCCATTTTCTATGAATCTTATTATCATAGATTTTTCCTTCGTAATAACCACTAAACATAATTTTATCATTATTTTGTAATTATGTCAATAGTTATTCGAAATTCTATGAATTTCTAGGGTTAAAGTTAGATATATTGCTTAATTTTTTGAATAATTCTTTTTCTTCATTACTAAGTTCTTTTGGAACCATAATATTTACATTAACAAACAAATCTCCTCTACTGCCTTTACCATCTTTGTATCCTTTTTTAGGGATTTTAAGTATTTCCCCAGTTTCAACACCACTTGGTATATATATACTTGATTCTTCATCTATTGAATAGACTGCGGTCTTTGTTCCAAGTGCTGCCTCCCAAGGAGATAAATATAAATTGGTATAAAGATCATTTCCTTTCAATTGAAATCTATCATTATCTTTTATATTAACTCTAATTAAAAGATCTCCATTTTTTCCACCATTTAGTCCATTTTTTCCTTGCCCAAGTAGTCTTATTTTCTCTCCATTTCTAATACCTGCAGGAATTGTTACTGTAAATACTTTTAATTTTCCATCTGTTGTTCTTAATGAAATTTTTTTATCAATTCCATAGAAAACCTCTTCAATTTCTGTGTCTATGCTTGTTTCAACATTTTCACCTTTAATAGGCTTATTATCTTGTTTTTCATTTTTTTTATTAATGCTATCTGCATGTCCAAAAAAAATACTAAAAAACTCTCCAAAAACAGAATTTGATTTTTGATTGCTTTTTTTATATTCCTGCTGTTTTTTATAATTATAATTTCTATTCCAAATTCTATCATATTTTCTTTTGGTAGTACCATTTGAAAGTGTTTTGTATGCTTCGTTAATGTCTTTAATCTTTTCTTCAGCTAATCTACTGTCTAAATTTAAATCTGGATGATTTTTTTTAACAGCATTTCTGTATGCATTCTTTATTTCTTCTGTGGTTACTTTATTTGTCTTTAGTTCAAGTATTTTATAATAATCCTTGAATACCATACTTTCCTCTCCAAATTTAAAGTAAATTTTGTTTGTATTATATCATTATATTTTTTAAAAATCTATAGTTTTTATAAAATTAAATAGTTACATTTAAAAATAGAATATACTATTAATTATCTATCAACCCAAATCCTGTAGATATAAACCTTGTTTTGTGTGCTCCTGTGCTATCAACTGGGTCATTAATTAATTCATAATTTACAACCATAGCTGTTGAAGTTCCACCATCTAAATTTGCAGCATTATATGCTCCATATTTTTGTAATACTTCAATTAAATCATCCATATCTGCACCAGGTCTTTTAACCATTCGTCCATCTATTGCAAGAAATAGTACTATCCCATCTTTTCTTTGTGCAATTGCAGAACGAGGAGCTGTTCCCCATCCACCATTACCTACAACTGTTGATGCCTTTCCATTTACTATTAAAAATGGCCCACATGTTACGGCATCACGTACTCCTAGCTTTTCAGCTGTAGCCTTAGTGCAATTTGATGCTAGAACAAGTTTATCTTCTTTGTCAAATCCAATTATTCCACCTGTACCAGCATAATAATAATCTGTAAATAATTTTCCTTTTGAATATGTAATACCTAATGGATTAGCAGCATTGCTATTGTAATCTGGATCATCAAAGCCTCCACCATTTATTGCTACAACAGCTTTATTATCCTTTGCCATTGTAGTTAAATATTGTCCACTTTTACCCATTTTAGCAGTAACTAAAGTATGTACTTTTGAAGGATCATATATAACTGCTAAATATCCTGTATATCCTTTTCCTGAAATCTTAATAATTTTATATTTATCACCAGGATGTTCTTTTTGCAATATTTCTCTTTCATATTCGTTTTCATATTCTTTTTTTTCTACTAAATTTACTTTGATTGCATCTGTATCAGTTTCTTCATCAATTTCTTCTACAGTATTATTTGCCATTACTTTATCAATCGTTTCTTGGCTGTAAAACAAGTAAGCTAACCACTGATGTTCCATAGTAGTCATTGCTGTTGTAATAAACCAATCCCTAAATCCATGATAAGGTCCATATAGTATAAAAGCTAGCGAACCTACACCTAATAAAATTAGTATACATACGATTATTATTAATTTTTTTAAAATACTTTTCTTCTTTCTTTTTTTCTTTCTATTATTCTCACTATAATTATTGTTAAAATCATTATCTTCTCTCAATGCTTTTGGTACTTCCTCTATGCCAAATATTTGGTTCATTTGTTTCTCCTCCATTTACATATTACAATATTTTATCCTCTTTTTCAATATGTTTTTAATTAAAAATCCATAATTTCAATTCATTATTTAAATTATAGAATAATTATCGCAATCCTATTAAGGCAGTAGCTAGTCTGTAATTTTCTCCTTCTACTCTATATGAGTGAATAATATTGCTATTACAAACTGAACATATTCCACTATCTTCAATATTATCTTCTAAAACTCCCATTCCTTTTAATAACATTTTATTTATATATACTGTATCAACATACCATTTTTCATGTCTATTAAATATAAACTCATCAGTATTTCCGAGCTTTTTAAATTGATTATAAAACATTTCTTTAACATCTTCTCCTACTTCAAAATGACATTTTCTTATACTTGGACAAATGCATACAATAATATCTTTTGGATTACATCCGTATATATTGATCATTTTTTCTACGGTTTTAATTGAAATTTCTTGGAGTGTTCCTTTCCATCCAGAATGAGTATTTGCAATTACTTTTTTTACAGGATCAAAAAATAAAAACAATATACAATCTGCATTTGTAGTAGCCAAAACTATTCCTCTTTTATTTGTTATTAATCCATCAGATAGAATCTTTGTATCAATTGTGCCATCTGTGCTTATTTTGTCAACACTAACTATATTATCAGTATGAGCTTGGCAAGCTTTAATTATATTTTTATAATTCGCCCCTATCTGATTACATAGCATTTTATAATTATTAATACTATTTTCATATTCACTATTTAATAAAGGTTCTCTATTAGGTTTAAAGGTTCTAAAATCTCTATCAATTCCAACCGAATAGCTATGAGAAATTATATTATTATATTTTTGTAATTTTTTAAATTGTAAATACTCTATATTCTCTGCTTTTATATGATTAACTGTATTATTGCTTAATACATCATTATTCATTTTAATCTGTATTCCTTTCTATAATTCGCATAGTTTATTCTAATATAGTTAGCTAAGAATTTTCAAAAAAAGCTTCTTTTGATTTTTTATTTATAAATCTATATCCAGTTTTAAAAATTCCCGAATTAAAATTACATATATTCTTATATTCACAATACTCACATGGTGTTTTTTTATTTTTGTAATATGGTTTTAATTCTATATTTCCATTTAATATCTCATTTGATATTTCTATTATTGTTTTATTTACAAAATCCTTTAATTTTGAAAATTCTTCAACTGTTAAAGCACTACTCTTTTTATAACTTAAATTTCCATCCTTGTCCATATATGCAGGAATTATTTTAGAAGATGTAGATGGTTTTAAATTATTATCTTGCATAATAGCAACTTTTACGTCTCCTAATATTAATCCCTTCATTTTAAAGTTGTTTTTAATTTTCTCTTCTATTTCTTCTTTAGTCAATTTTTTATCAGAATTAATTATTTGTTCTAACAGATTAAAATATAATACTCCTGCTGGGATAAAATCTTCTGTTTTACACATTGCATCTAAATATGTAATTAATTGTAATTGTAAACCTCCGTATATATTTGTAAAATCCATATCTTTTATAGATGATTTATAATCAATTATTCTAATATATTTATTATTTTCATCTTTTGCTAAATCCACTCTATCTATCTTACCAATAATCTCAACTTTTTTTCCATTATCTAAATTAATTATTATAGGTTTATATTTCCCATTTTTCACATCAAATGAAATCTCAGTGTCTAAAATATTAAAATCACTGCAATTAAGACTTACAATAATATATTTTATAGCTTTAATTATTATTCTCTTTAATCTATTGACCAATAAAGCATATTTTTTTGTTGCATTAAAAATATAGTATTTATTTTCAGATAATTTTTTATTTATTATCTCAATAACTATTTTTTCTATAATTTCATCTTTTATGTCTTTAATATTTATATTTTTTATTTTTAATTCATTAAAAAATAAATCAATTATTTCATGCATAAATGATCCAGTATCAATATTTTTAATTTTTAATTCTTCTTTTCCTTTTAATTTTAATGAATATTGTAAAAAATATTCATATGGACATGATTTAAACATTTCTAATTTTGAGACACTTGTTGTTAGTTTATTTCCGTATAATTTTATTATATTTTCTTTTTTGATTTTTTCTGGTGTTTTTAAATTTTTAATATAATTAATATTATTTTTTAATATTTTTTTTATTCTCATTAAAAGTTCTCTATTTAAAAATGGTTTTACTATATAATCATCAGCTAATTCTAACCCAGTTACTATATCATCTTCAGTATCTTTTGC